>NZ_JBFUMG010000004.1:0-37820 GCF_054049495.1 Phyllobacterium sp. P5_D12
GGCTTCTGCTTCCTTCGCCAGTTGATCCATGAAACTTTCAATCGAAAAGACATTTGCATAGGCGCCCAGTCCGCGCAGCGAAGAAACCCGCACTGGCATATCGGCGACGAAGTGCCAAAGCACGCGCATATTGGGGATGGAATAAAGCGGTATGGCGTTGCGATCGCCATTGCCAAGCGGCGTGATGCTCATGACGGGTTTGTCCGGCGGATAGCCCGATGCCATCAGTTGTCCGGGTAGCAGTGCGCCCGCGCTGCCCGGCCTTGCCGAGTGGGTGTTGCTCCAGAGGTCATATTTCCAATTGACGATCTTGCCTGATGCATCGAGCGATGCGCTGACCTTGGTCAGCATTGCCGGACCATAGGGCTCCCATAGATGCTCCTGGTCGCGCATCCACTGTACTTTGACAGGACGGCCTGGAAGCGCTCGCGCAATCAATGCCGCGTCGCCGGCTGCATCGTCGGCGCCGTTGTGTCCATAGCAGCCTGATCCTTCCGTATGGATGCAACGTACCTTGTCCAGCGGCATGCCGAGCATTTGCGCAATAGCCTTGCGGTCCGGATAAACACCCTGGGTATGGGTCCACACTGTCATCGTGCCATTGTCGAGATGTGCCACGGAGCAAGAAGGTCCGATCGATGCATGCATCTGGTATGGCCGCATGAACTGAGCGCTGAATGTCTTTACGCCGCCAGTAAAATCACCGCCGGCCTCAGCGACAACGCCCTGCTCGCTTTCGCTCTTTTGCAGAACGGCGGGTAGATCCTGCTCGTTCGGCAAGCGAGGCTTTTCTTCCCACTCGGCAAGGCCCGTCAGAGCCCGCATGGCTTGTACGGCCTGAAACTCCTTCTCCGTAGCCACCGCGAGAAAATTGCCATCGCGAATAACAGCAACCACACCCGGCATCGCCTTGATGGAGGCGGTATCGATATCCTTCAGCGTCGCGAACCAGCTGGGCGGGCGGACAACGCGGCCATGCAACATCCCCGGCAGCCGCATATCCTGTACATATGCCGGACCGCCGGTAACCTTGGCCGGGATATCCACACGCGCGAACGGCTTGCCAATATATTCATAAGCGTCCGGGGACTTGAGCTTTGACTTCGGCTGCGCGTCCACATGCAGCATATCGGTCATGACCACTTCGCCATATCCGATCGACTTGCCATCAGGTCCGACAATACGACCATTTTGCGCCTTGAGTTGATCACCCGGAACTTGCAACTTGCCGCTCGCCTGCTGGATCAGGATCTCGCGCACCTGCGCTGCGGCATTGCGGATTGCCGTGCCACTGTTCTGGACCGTCTGGCTGCCAGCGGTGAAGCCCTCGTCCGGGGTAATTGCCGTATCAGCAGTGATCAGATTTATCGACGCAGGTGGCACTTCGAGTTCTTCCGCCGCGATCTGACGCAGCGAGGTTTTGGTTCCCTGCCCGAGTTCTGCCTTACCGGTGTATACTGTGACGGAGCTATCCGCATCGATGCGGATCCATGCATCCAGGGAAGGCGTATCGGCCAGACTTCCAGGCAGTTTAGGGGCAGCCGCTACCGGTTCTGGCGCTTTCGCCGGTATATTGAGTTCGCCTTCCTGGGCAAAAGCGTGATCTCTCAATGAAAAACTTACAACCAGCGCCCCGGTACCCAACAACAGATGGCGGCGCGTAACATTCGGTAAGCGAGGAGCGTTCATCAGACTTTCCTTTCGCCGCTTGCAGGTGTCATGGCCGCTGTTTTCATCAATTCGCGCGCCCGTTTTACGGCTTTGAGAATACGCATATGCGTTCCGCAACGGCACAAATTGGGTTCAAGCGTGGTCTGGATTTCTGTATCGCTCGCATCGGGCTTGGATTGCAACAATGCCTGGGCGCGCATCATCATACCCGGAATGCAGTAGCCGCATTGCGCAGCCTGTTCCTCGATAAACGCCTGCTGCATCGGGCCAGGACTATCGATGGTTCCGAGGCCTTCCACAGTCTTGATCTCCCGTCCCTCAAGCAAGAGGATCGGTGTCAGGCAGGAGAAAATTGCCTTCCCATCCACCATCACGGTGCAGGCACCGCATTGCCCCAGTCCACAACCGAACTTGGCAGCGTTGAGTTCGAGGTCGTTGCGCAAGACATAGAGCAGCGGCGTCGCGGGATCGGCATCCACTTCGCGCGTGCTGCCATTGACGTTGAGTTTCATCACTGATCCTCCGCTCCTATATTGCTGGGGCCGCGCTCGATCCCGTCTGAGGGACGGACGCTGACATGGTATTTACCGGTTCTGGTATCGGCTGCACGCTGAACAACATCGGCCCACGCGGCCTGGTCAGTAAAATGTTGGCGCAGATAGCCAAGCAGATCGTTCAGCTGATCGTTTGTCAGCACATCGGCGAATCCTGGCATGATAGCGCTCGTGCGGCCACTTGCTGCTGGAAGACCGTAGAGCACCATGTTGATGGCGTTTTGCGCGTCTGGTGCATGCACTGTGGAGCTCAGCCGCAGATCAAGTCCGCCGAAAGGCTGTGGCCGGCCGTTTTCATGGCAAGCGGCGCAGGCAGCCTCATAGATCGCAGCCCCTTTGCCGCCTGACGCCGATTGATCGTTGCTTATCGCAGACGTGATCGGGCCCGATTTTACCTCTTGCAGGAGTTTGTTCGACTTTGCGCGACGCTCCGCCGAAGGTTCGCCCATGATCGATGCGATGTAAGTCGCCATTGCATGAATATCGTTGTCCGGCAGCAGTCCAAGATTTCCGGTAACTTCACTCATGGGGCCATTAGCGACGCCGTGATCCGGATGCCAGCCCTGCCGCAAATAGGTGTAGAGGCTATCCTCGTCCCAAACCACAGGCGCGGGCGATGAGCCATCGAGCGCGAAAGCGCTCCAACCCTCGGCTTCGCCGCCGGCAAGGTGCAGCGCAGCTTTTTCGGCACCAAGCGCGTTGCGCGGTGTATGGCACGCACCACAATGGCCCAGGCCATTGACCAGATAGGCACCACGGTTCCATTCCTCGCTTTGGCCTGCATCGGCCTGATAGGCCCCCTCCCTGAAGAACAGCATCTTCCAGCCAGCCAGAACCAGACGCACGTTCAAGGGGAAAGGCAGCTCGTTCGGCGGTGGCGTGGCCTTCACCGGCTGACGTGTCATCAGGAAAGCATACAGGGCACGGTTGTCGTCATCCGAGACATTGGTGAAGTGATCATACGGGAACGCGGGATAGAGATGCTCGCCCTTGCGTCCGACCCCATCGCGCATGGCCCGCTGAAAAGCTGCCTCCGACCATGTTCCTATACCGGTCTCCAGATCGGGTGTGATGTTGCTGGAATATATCGTCCCGAAGGGTGTTGGAATGGTCAGCCCGCCGGCAAAGGATTTTCCGCCGGGATTGGTATGGCAAGCCGTGCAATTGCCGACAGCAGCGAGTTTCGCCCCACGCTCAATCAGGGCCTGATCGAAGGATGCACGTTCTGGTGGTTTGATTGGAGCAATTTCCGGCTTCCAGGCGTAAACAAAAGCGCCCGCTACACCGACAACGATCAGGGCTCCAAGACCGGTAAGAAAACGACCGAATTTCACAGGCAATCCTTGGAATCAAACGTCCAACCATCGGGGCCGGCATACTCGGCGCGTGCGAAAGTTGGCGAGAACTTAGAACGAATCCAATGTTAGATATATCAACAACTTGGGTCAATTAAGCCGGAGCGCAATGCAATCAAGTTTGTGTGATCGTTATACAAACTACATAAGCCGTTTCTTACGCAACAACTGACATCACCATGTCAGTAGCATCTCAATTTTGGCCTTCGTAGCCTTGCCATCTCGCGCATCAGCAGCGCTAGATCACGCGTGCATCCGATCCTCGAACCGTCAAGGCGATCATGCGGCCATCGGCTTATCAACTGGGACTGATTTTCGTGACCGGCTCGGCAATTGCATGGAGCCTTGCGGGTTTGTTCACGCGCGTCATCCCGCAGGACAATTGGACCATTCTCGCATGGCGCGGGATTTTCGGTTCGCTCGGCATTGCAACGGTGATGGCCTTTACCGAGCATGGTCGGTTCTGGGCAAGCTTCCGCGACATGGGTCGGGCTGGCTGGCTTTTCATTGGCATTTCCGCGCTCGGCATGGTGTTTTTCATCAGTGCCTTGAAGGAAACCACCGTAGCGCATGTCGCTGTCATCTATGCCACCATCCCGTTTGTGGCCGCAATTCTTGGCTGGTTCGTTCTCGGCGAAAGATCGACCTGGAGCGCCATTCTCGCCAGCATCGCTGCTGCGATCGGGGTATCGCTTATGGTTGGTTTCAGCATCGAAGGCACTTTCTTCGGCGATGCTCTCGCCTTTGGCATGACACTGTGTATGGCGGTGCTGATGATCATCGTCCGCCGTTCGCCGGATGTTTCTGTCATGCCAGCGGCCTGTCTGTCGGCTCTATTCAGTTCCCTCGTCTGCTGGCCACTCGGCGATCCGCTTGGCGTGACGGCCCATGATCTGATGCTCATTGCGCTTTTCGGCATACTGGTTTCTGCCGTGGGCCTTGCCCTCTTTACACTTGGAGCCAAGCTCCTTCCGCCGATCGAAACTGCGCTGATCGGTTCCCTCGATGCCCCCTTGGCGCCATTCTGGGTCTGGCTCGTGTTCAACGAGGTCCCAAGCAGGAGTATAGTATTTGGTGGATCGATCGTTTTCGCGGCGGTGATCGTGCATGTGCGAAAAGCCAAAGCGCGGCGCCTGGTTCAGCAGAATAATGTATCGTGACCCAATCTTTACGCTGATTGACAAGCGGAACCGAAAGCGGCGAGAATCATGTCGGGTTCGAGTTCGGGGGACGCGCGAAAATGTTGGAAGCCGCCATAAAACCGGATGTTCAAGCATTCTTCGACAAACGAACGAATTCCGTCCAATACGTCGTTGCTGATCCCGTGACCCGGCATTGTGCAATTATCGATTCGGTTCTGGATTTCGACGAAAAGTCAGGCGCGACTGCAACCGTCAACGCCGACCGAATACTCGAGTTCGTTGACGCCAATGCCCTGAAGGTCGAGTGGATACTGGAGACCCACCCGCATGCCGACCATTTTTCGGCAGCCGATTACCTGCGAACTAGAACGGGCGCAACGACCGCAATCGGCGGCCATGTCCTCGAGGTTCAGGCCTTGTGGAAGCAATTCTATAACTGGCCGGATTTTCCCGCCGACGGATCGCAATGGGACTGCCTATTCAACGCCGGAGACAGTTTCAACATCGGGATGCTTACCGGGACCGTGATGTTTTCTCCGGGCCATACACTTGCATCGATCACCTATGTCATTGGCGATTCCGCCTTCATTCACGATACAATGTTCATGCCGGACGGCGGAACCGCCCGCTGTGACTTTCCCGGAGGGAGCGCCGAGCATCTATGGCAGTCCATTGAAGCGATTCTTGCGCTCCCGGACGAGACCAGGGTCTTTGTCGGTCACGACTATCAACCAGGGGGGCGTGAACCTCTGTGGGAAAGCACTGTGGGCGACCAGAAGCGCCACAATATCCACGTCTCCCAATGCAATTCTCAAGCAGAGTTCGTGGCAATGAGACAAGCCCGCGACAAGACCCTGCCCATGCCCAGACTTATTCTGGCAGCCCTGCAGGTCAACATCAATGGTGGACGGCTGCCTGAACCAGAAGCGAACGGCGAACGCTTTCTGAAAATACCCCTGAATGCACTCGGCGACACGAAATGGGATTGACCTTGCATTGTCAGGTCATGAGCGCCAAGGTATGCGAGGTCGTGTACTCTAAATCTGCTGACCAGATTTACGAATTCACAACCTAATGACCAGCATGACAGGTCAGGCAAGGCATGAACAAGATTGAACTCGAAAAACAGCCCAACGGTATCACTGAGACCAATCCGGCCCGGCTTGGCATCCGGCTGAAACTGGCACGGCAGACACGCGGCCTCACACTGAAGGCCCTCTCCGAAGCCGCCAACTGTTCAGAAAGCCTGTTGTCAAAAATCGAGAATGGCAAGGCATCGCCTTCCCTTCCGATGCTGCACCGACTGGTCCAGGTTCTCGAAACCAATATTGGCTGGATGTTCGAAGAGTCGGACGGCGAGGAAGGTATCGTCTTTCGCGCGGGCGCAAGGCCACTGATCGCGCTTGATCCTCTGCGGCGCGGTGAAGGCATCTCGCTGGAGCGCGTCATTCCCTATTCGCCTGGGCACCTGCTCCAATGCAACATCCATCATATCGAAAAGGACGGAGCAAGCGCCGGGCCGATCCAGCACGCAGGCGAAGAAGTGGGCTACATCCTCGCTGGCGAAGTCGAACTCACCGTCGGTGACAAACAGTTTGAGCTCAAAGAAGGCGACGCATTCGTTTTCAATTCCGATCTGCCCCATTCCTACCGGAACACGGGCAGCAAGCGTGCAAGTATCTTCTGGGTCAATACGCCGCCGACTTTCTAGGCACAGCGGCGGCCTGTCCAGCATTTGATTTAACTTGCTCCAATGTACGTTCAAACTACTTGACATGCATTCAAGTCTCTTGAATTATGCCCTCGCGTTCAGTTTTTAAGCAAAGCCCTCACATGGGCGTTCCATCAAATAAAAGGGGAATCGGGATGCGTCTTACCAAAATACTTTCGGGCTGTGCTGCAGCCGTCGCCATGTCTCTTGTCGTTGGCTCGTCCGCCTGGGCCGATACCTTTGCGCTGGTCACGATCAACCAGCAGGCACTTTTCTTCAACCAGATCAACGAAGGTGCGCAGAAGGCCGCTGATGCGGCCGGCGCCAAACTGGTTATCTTCAACGCCAACAATGTTCCAAGCGCCCAGAATGACGCCATGGAGAATTACATCACCCAGAAGGTCGACGGCATTATCCTGGTTGCGATCGATGTGAACGGCGTCAAGCCTGCAATCACTGCTGCCAAAGCTGCCGGCATCCCGGTCATCGCCATCGATGCGCAGATCCCCGATGGGGACAATGTCGCCTTCGTCGGTGTCGACAACACCAAGGCGGGCGAAGATATCGGCAAGTTCTATGCTGACTACGTCAAGTCCAACTTGTCGGGAACGGCCAAGATCGGCGTGATTGGCGCTCTCAATTCCTTCATTCAGAACCAGCGTCTGGACGGCTTCAAGAAAGCTGTCGCGGACAGTGGCCAGAAGATCACCTTCCTTGATACAGTCGATGGCCAGAACGTACAGGATGTGGCTCTGACTGCCGCCGAAAATCTGATGACCGCCAATCCGGACATGACGACGCTCTACGCTACAGGTGAGCCGGCTCTGGTCGGTGCCGTATCAGCCGTTACGAGCCAGGGCCGCACGGGGGACGTTAAGGTCTTCGGTTGGGACCTGACCAAGCAGGCCGTTGAAGGCATCGATGCCGGCTGGGTCACAGCTGTTGTCCAGCAGGATCCTGCTGGCGAGGGCAAGGCTGCCATCGAGGCATTGACCAAGCTGAAGAAGGGCGAAAAAATCGAGCCCATCATCAATGTGCCGGTAACAATTGTTACGAAGGAAAACGTCGACCAGTTCCGCGGCATGTTCAAGTAGAACAAGTGCTGCAAGGGCGCGGCCGCACATGCCGCGCCCAATCCTGTCGTGATTTTAACCCAATGGTATTGCGATGAACGATATTGGCAGTGAAACTTACCGGGTCCGCATGACCGGCATATCCAAGCGGTACAATACGATCCAGACACTCGACAATGTATCGTTGAGCCTCAAGCCCGGTGAAGTGCTCGGTCTCGTCGGCGACAATGGCGCTGGCAAATCGACCCTGAGCAAGGTTTTGTCCGGAGCAGTCATACCGGACGCAGGAACTATCGAGATCGACGGCAAGACGGTGTCTTTTTCCTCGCCCGCCGATGCACGATCTGAGCATGTGGAGATGGTCTATCAGGACCTTTCCCTGTGCGATACCGTCGACGTGGCAGGTAATATATTTCTTGGAAGAGAACCGAGACGCCGGATATTAGGTGTACCGTTTCTCGACAAAAAGCGGATGCACGATGAAGCTCGCGCCATGCTTGACCGGCTTGGCATCGTCATTGCCGACACGGGTTTGAAGGTTGAAAATCTTTCCGGTGGCCAGCGTCAATCCATCGCCATCGGTCGCGCGGCCTCCTTCGAACCTTCCGTTCTCATTATGGACGAACCAACGGCGGCGCTAGCTGTGGCGGAGGTTGAGGCAGTTCTTGATCTTATTCGTGCTGTCAGCGCCCGCGGCGTCAGCGTAATCCTGATCACCCACCGGCTGCAGGATCTGTTCCTGGTCTGCGACCGCATCCAGGTTATGTATGAGGGCCGCAATGTCGCCGAAAGGCGCATTGAAGACACCAGTATCGAAGACGTCGTGAACCTCATCGTTGGCCGCAAATTCCAGGCTCGTTCGGCGCGCCGCAGCGAAGACAATGGAGCACGGCCATGAGCAATCCATCGACTTCAAACAACGATGCGCTGCATCCAGCCGCCGCTCAAACGCGCGTACGAAAAAGCACGCTGCACGATCGTTTCATGGCCAACGGCAGCGTTGTTTCGATAGCCATTTTCTTTCTGGTCGTGTGCCTGTTGTTCTCCGGCATCACCGACGCCTTTCTAACCGCACCCAATCTTCTCAACATCGTCAGGCAATCGGCACCATTGCTAATCGTGGCCGCCGCCATGACATTCGTCATCACCACGGGGGGTATCGACCTGTCGGTCGGTTCCGTACTCGCACTCGTCGCCACCCTGTCGGCGGTGACATTGCAGGCCGGCCTTCCTTGGCCACTGGTCATCATCGCCATGCTGCTGCTCGGCGCTGCCATTGGTGCAATCCAAGGCTTCTTCATCGCCTATGAGCGCATACCCGCCTTCATCGTCACGCTGGCGGGGCTGTCTGTCATCCGCGGCATAGCTCTGCTTATCACTGGCGGTTATTCCATCCCCGTCGAAGCAACAAGCCCGTTCACGGTGATCGGCCGCGCCTGGTTTCTCGGTGTGCCGGTCCCCGCGCTGATTGCCCTCGTCGTGCTTGTCGTCGCGTACCTCGTCTTCAACGAAACCCGCTTCGGCCGCTACGTGACCGGCATTGGTGCGAACGCCGAGGCTGTACGCCGCGCCGGTGTCGATACGCGGCTGACAACATTGATGGTTTATGTCCTCTCGAGCACGGCAGCGGCAGCTGCTGGTATCATCCTCGCCGCCCGCCTCGGCTCTGGTTCATCCAATGCCGGACAAGGGTTTGAGCTGGAAGTGATTGCCGCCGTCGTGCTTGGCGGCACCAGCCTCTTCGGTGGCCGGGGAACCCTGATCGGTACTGTGCTTGGAGCCTTGACCGTCGCGGTCATCGGCAACGGCCTCATCCTTGCGCATATGTCACCATTTCTCACGCCCATCGTTACCGGCACGATCATTTTGGTTGCGATCTGGCTTAACTTCCGGCTGTTTCGCGGCGCGATCCGGAGCAGATGAATGACTGTTCTCGACTTTCAGAGTAATGAACGTGGACGGGCACCGATCGGGATCGAGTCTGGAACGGTGATGACCGTTCAGGGGCCGCTGCTTGTCGCCGAAATGGGCGTTACCCTCATGCATGAGCATATTCTGCTGGATGGAGCGACAACGTGGAAATGCCCATGCCATCCCGACGAATTGGCAATCGCAGATCAACCGGTATCGATCGAGATCATCGGCGAATTGCGCATGAATCCATACATGAATCGCGACAACGTTTCTTTGGACGATACGGATCTTGCCCTGTCTGAACTCAAGCGCTTTCAGGCGCTCGGTGGCCACACCGTCGTCGATCCCACCAACATCGGCATCGGCCGCGATCCGGTGAAGTTGCGGCGCATCTCCCGCATGGCCAGTCTGAAGATTATCATGGGCTCCGGCTTCTACTTGCAACACACCCATCCAGAATGGCTTAAGGAGATGGATGTCGATGCGGTCACCGAATTTCTCGTCAACGATGTGGGCGGCGGCGATACGCAACCCGAAATCATGGCGGGTATCATCGGTGAAGTTGGCGTCAGCAAGGACTTCACATCCGAAGAGCGCAAGTCGCTGCGTGCCTCCGCCCGCGCGTCGCGTATGACAGGCGTTCCGCTATCGATCCATCTGCCGGGTTGGGAGCGTCTCGCCAACGAAGTGCTGGACATCGTCGAAGGAGAAGGCGCCGATCTTCGCCACACGATACTTTGCCATATGAACCCCAGTCACGAGGATCTGCCCTACCAGGCCGGGCTCGCCAAGCGCGGGGCGTTCCTCGAATACGATATGATCGGCATGGATTATTACTACGCCGATCAAGATGCTCAATCACCATCCGACGAACAGAACGCCCGTGCCATTCGCTCACTCGTCGATATGGGTTTTGGCGACCGCGTTCTGCTTTCTCAGGACGTATTCCTGAAGATGATGCTGACACGCTATGGCGGCTTCGGTTACGGCTATATTCTCAAGCACTTTGTGCCACGCCTCAAGCGCCACGGCGTCGACGCCGGAACCATCGAGCGCATGCTCACAGACAACCCCAGATCCGTATTTTCCGCTGCGGCTTGATCGCTGCGTTTTGGTATTCAAGGAGTTTTCATGTCCAAACACAAAGTTCTTCTCGCCGGCGAGTCGTGGGTTTCCACCGCAACCCATATCAAGGGTTTCGACCAGTTCCCGACCGTCACTTACCACACCGGCGCCGACGAATTACTGAAGGCGCTGAAGACCAGCGACTTCGACGTGAAATTCATGCCGGCGCACGAAGCGCAGCGCGATTTCCCTCAGACGATTGAAGCGCTGTCCGAATATGAGGCGATCATTCTCTCCGATATCGGCGCCAATACACTGCTCCTGCATCCAGATACGTGGATTCACTCGAAGACTACGCCGAACCGCCTTCGCCTGCTGCGCGACTATGTTCGCAATGGTGGTGCGCTGCTGATGTTTGGAGGTTACTACAGTTTCCAGGGCATCAATGGCGGTGCGCGCTATCACAAAACGGCAGTTGAAGAGGTCCTGCCCGTTACTTGCCTTTCTGTCGATGATCGCGTTGAGGTGCCCGAAGGGTTCACCCCTGTTGTAACCGGCTCTGGCGGCCATCCCATTTTGCAGGGGCTCGGCAAGGACTGGCCGATCCTGCTCGGTTACAACGAGGTGACGGTCAAGGACGGCGCGGAAGTCCTTGCAACTGTATCGACCGACTACGGCTCACAGCCCCTTCTGGTCACGGGCACCTACGGTAAAGGCCGCACGCTCGCCTGGACCTCCGATGTCGGTCCGCACTGGCTCCCTTCGGATTTTATAGCGTGGAAGGGCTATAAGACGCTGTTCGAACAGATGCTTGCCTGGGCGATTGCAAAAGATTGACCCAAATCGCGATGAACACGGGGGGCAAGATCAACGGAGAGCGTCTCCTTCAGAGACTGGATGACTTCGCTGCTATTGGCGCAACCCCGGCCGGAGGCGTCAACCGTCAGGCGCTGTCTCCCGAAGATCGGAGCGCTCGGGCTAAACTTGCAAATCTGGCTTTAGAGCGCGGCTTTGGCGTTTTCCAGGATCCGATGGCCAATTTGTTCATCCACCGGCCTGGGCTTTCCAACGACCTTCCGCCCTTCCTGATCGGCAGTCATCTCGACAGCCAGCCTATGGGCGGCCGCTTCGACGGCGCGCTTGGTACGTTGTCAGCCTTCGAAGTGCTCGAATCCCTGGAGGATGCCAATATCCAGACACCCAGAGCCGTGGAGGTGGTCGCCTGGACCAACGAGGAAGGCAGCCAATACGCTCCGGGTTGCATGGGATCGATGGCCTTTGCCTCGGGTACAATTCCGGGTGAATGGTATTCCGCCCATTCTCCAGACGGCAAGGTATTGGGTGAGGAACTTGCGGCAACGCTCGACGCTCTTCCGCAAGCGATCAAGCGCCCGCTGGGAAGCCCGCTGTCCGGCTATCTTGAACTGCACATCGAACAGGGTCCGTCGCTTGAGCGCGAGAACATCCCGATCGGTATCGTCCATGCCATTCAGGGCACACGCTGGCTCGAGGTCGTGGTCACGGGCCAGACCGCCCATGCCGGGACCACACAACTCTCGTTCCGCAAAGACCCGCTGGTGGCGGTCACCGAAGCGCTGCAGGAACTTTACAATTCCGTCATGCCCAATGATGAGCGGGCCCGATTGACCATCGGCCGCATATCGTTAGAGCCGGCGTCAATCAACGCCATTCCCGGCAAGGTGTCTTTCAGCGTCGACCTGCGCCATCCGGACGCTGCCGAACTGGCACGGCTGGAGGATCATGTTCGCGTAACCTGTGAAGAAAAGGCGGCTGCGTTCGGCTGTGCAGCAATCATCCGCCGAACGTTCGACATGCCGCCGGCGCAATTTTCTCCCCTGCTATTACAAGCTGTCGATCGCGCGGCAACGCGTCTCGGTGTCGCCTCGAAGCCAATGCTATCGGGCGCGTTCCACGATGCGCTTTTTCTCGCACGCGTCACCGATGCTGCCATGATCTTCGTGCCCTGCCGCGATGGCCTCAGCCACAATGAAGCGGAATTCGTCGAGCCCGAACACTCCATACTGGGCGCACAGGTTTTGCTGGAATCGACCCTGACTGCGCTTCAGATGGCTATGAAATAGCCGCTATCCGAGCGTTCCGCTGCATGTATCGCGGCGGCTGCCCGAATGCCCGCAAAAACGCGCGACGCATGCGTTCACGATCGCCGAAGCCGACATCGCGGGCGATCGTATCGATCGGGATGCGCCCGTTTTCAATCATCAAGCGCGCCGCCTCCACGCGCAGGTTCTCGATGGCCTTGGCAGGTGATTGACCCGTTTCCGCCTGAAACGCCCTGCTGAACTGGCGTGGGCTCAGATGCACGACTTCCGCGAGTTGCTCTACGGATAGCTCCTTGTGCAGGTTTGCCCTGGCATAGACGAGACTCTTTTGGATTCGGTCAGACTTCGGATCAAGTTCGAGCAGCGCCGAATACTGCGATTGGCCACCCGCCCGGCGATGATAGACGACAAGCTTTCGGGCAACTGACTTGGCTATCTCAGTCCCCAGATCCTTTTCCACCAGCGCCAAAGCCAGATCGATACAGGAGGTCATGCCGGCCGATGTCCAGACCGGCCCGTCGATGATGAAGATGCGATCTTCCTCCATCTTCACGTTGGGAAACATCCGCTGGAAATTCCGGGCATGGAACCAGTGGGTAGTCGCGCGCCGCCCGTCCAGGAGCCCAGCCTCGGCAAGGATGAACGCGCCGGTGCAGGCCGAGCCGATGCGGCGTGATCGCGGTGCGACTTCGCGCAAGAAATTGATCAGACCTGACGACACCGGCTCGACGTCATTATTACCCACGACCAGCACCGTATCGAATGGAGCATCACTAAAAGGATCGGTGCTGACAGAAAATCCAGCCGAAGACGCGGTTGGCCCGCCCCCTTCCGACAACAGGCTTATTTCATAGTAAGGCTCATCCAGAGCCAGATTGGCAAACTCGAACACTGTTGTAGCGGCCAGATTGAGAACCTGAAATCCAGGAAACAGGATAATTCCAATGTGACGCATCGAGAGAATGTCCTAAAAGGTGGTATATATGACATTTAAGACATAATGGCCGAGATGTAAAGTCTCTCCATCGAAGGGAATTATCCCGAACATACGGAGCAGATACATGACCAGCACATTACCCCAGGGCACCGCCCTTATCACCGGCGCATCCTCTGGCATCGGCGCCGTCTATGCGGACCGGCTTGCCAAGCGTGGCTATGACCTCATCCTGGTTGCGCGCAACCGTGAAAGACTTGACGCTCTGGCATCCCGCCTGACGACGGAAACCGGGCGTACAGTCGAGGTCGTCGCTGCGGATCTCGGCAGTGAGGAAGGCATAACGAGCATTGAAGACATCCTGCGTACCGACGCGAGCATAACGACGCTTGTCAATAATGCCGGTGTCGGCGCCACTGCACCGCTGCTGCAGTCCGATCCGGCCAAGATGGATGCGATGATCATGCTGAACGTCGTGTCGCTGAGCCGACTTACGAAGGCTGTCGCACCGCAGCTTGTCGAACGCGGTAGCGGCACAATCATCAATATCTCCTCGATCGCGGCCATTTCCCCTGAACTCCTGAACGGGGTCTACGGTGGTACCAAGGCTTTCGTGCTGGCGTTCAGTCAATCGCTACATCATGAACTTGCTGACAAAGGCATTCGCGTTCAGGCCGTTCTTCCAGGCGCTACCAGCACGGAATTCTGGGATGTTGCAGGTGTGCCCATCAGCAATCTTCCTGCAAGCATCGTCATGTCGGCGGAAGACATGGTTGATGCCTCTCTAGCCGGCCTCGACCAGGGGGAACTTGTCACCATCCCCGCTCTTCCGGATGCGGCCGACTGGAACACCTTCGAGGCGGCGCGTCAGGCGCTCGGTCCCAACCTGTCACACAGCAGGCCGGCTGCTCGTCTGCTGAGTCACTAAAGAAGTGATGGCGCGCGCAGAGCTCGCGCGCGCCATAATCTGAAAAAAGCTACGAATCGTGCCAACGCATTGACACAATAAGCGTATATCCGCCTGTCGACCTGTCCACTTTCTTATCATCAAACCAACTCTCCGGGCCGATAATGTCTCGCAAACTGGCACTACGCCGATTAGGCGTATTCTCCATATTTCTTGCACCAAGTCGTCTGAGGGCATTTGCCCGCAGCACCGAACTTGGCCTCGTTCTTGCGGCGGCCGCTGTCGGCATCGTGTCAGGCTTCATCGTCACCGCCATGAGCTTCATCGCGCAGCAGATGCACGAGTTAATTTTCGGGTTGAACGAAGGCGAGCGGCTCTCGTCGATCATGGCGAATGACTACGTTCTCTTGCTCGTCGCACCGGTGACGGGCGGCGCCATTTTGGGATTGCTGCTGCTCATTCTCAACCGTTACCGGAAAAGACCCATGGTCGACCCTATCGAGGCAAACGCGCTGCATGGCGGACGTCTTTCACTCAATGACAGTCTCATCATTGCTGCTCAAAACCTCATCTCCAACGGTTTCGGAGCATCGGTTGGTCTCGAAGCTGGCTACACCCAGCTCGCATCGGGCCTTGCTTCGAAGATCGGCCTCTCCCTGCAATTGCGTCGTTCCGACCTGCGCATCCTCGTCGGTTGTGGCGCAGCCGGCGCAATTGCGGCTGCGTTCAATGCCCCGCTGACGGGTTCATTTTACGCCTTCGAGCTGATCATCGGTTCCTATACGATCCTTAGTCTGGCGCCCGTCGTCGTTTCAGCACTCGCTGCAACAATCATCGCGCGGATGCTCGCCGGCAATAATTTCATCATCGATATCGGCAGTTTTGGCACAGTGGTCCCCGCAGATTATATTCCGGCTCTGCTTCTCGGTATCTTCTGCGCGCTGGCCGGCATCCTTCTCATGAAGGGGGTTGCGTTTATCGAGCAGATTGCGCGAAAGAGCTTTATTCCGGGACCGATCCGCCCATTGTTTGGTGGCGTCCTCATCGGCCTTTTGGCGCTGATTTCACCTCAGGTTCTTTCCGGCGGTCATGGCGCGTTGCACCTCAATCTCGATAACACAACTCCGATTGCGGCTTTGATTGGCGTCCTACTGCTCAAGGCGTTTGCCTCGGCGATTTCCATCGGTTCCGGTTTCCGCGGCGGCCTGTTTTTCGGCTCGCTGTTCATGGGCGCATTATTGGGCAAGCTCTTTGCCTATTCGGCACCCTACGTCTTCGCCCATGCCACGTTGACACCCGTAATATACGCCGTTGTCGGCATGAGTGCCCTGGCCGTTTCGGTCATCGGCGGACCCATGACCATGACGTTCCTCGCCCTCGAGATCACAGGGGACTTTCCGATAACGGTATTGGTTCTTGCGGCGGTGATTACCGCCTCCCTCACTGTACGCAATCTGTTCGGCTATTCCTTCGCTACCTGGCGTTTCCACCTGAGAGGCGAAAGCATCAGAAGTGCGCATGATGTAGGCTGGATCCGCAATCTGACCGTGGCCAAGCTCATGCGCGTCGATGTCCGTACAGCACCGTCCAATCTGAGTATCGATGAGTTCCGCCGTGATTTCCCGCTTGGTTCAACCCAGCGCGTGATCATTGTTGACGACAACAACAAGTATGCCGGCATGGTTCTGGTACCGGAGGCACATTCGGGCGTGACCGAAAGCTCCGACGAAGGCCAATCGATCGTCGGCCTGATCAAGTACAAGAACGACTTCCTGCAACCACAGATGAACGCCAAACAGGCTGCTGCTATTTTTGACAAGGCAGAAAGCGAAGAACTGGCTGTCGTCAACGATCTTGTCGAGCGCCGCGTCATCGGTCTGCTCACTGAAAGCCATACTCTCCGCCGCTACAGCGAAGAACTGGACAGACAGCGGCGCGATGTTTCCGGAGAAATCTAGAGCATCTCAAGCGGTCGTTTTCGTCGCGGTGGCGGGAAAGCTTCATCCAGAACAGCGAGTTGATCCGCCGTCAGCTTAATATCGACTGCGCGGCGATTCTCCCGTATATGCTTGGAAGCACTCGATTTTGGAATGGCGATGACACCGTCGTGGCTAAGAACGAAGGCCAACGCTACCGCGGCCGGAGTTGCCCCGCACTCCTTGGCAATACGCGCGAGTGCCGGATGATTGAGCATCCGCCCCTGCTCGATCGGCGAATAGGCCATTATCGGCATCTTGTGCGCCTGGCACCAGGGCAATAGCTCAAATTCGACGCTGCGCCGGCTGAGATTATAGAGCACCTGGTTGGTCGAGACAGCCGTGCCGCCATCAACCACCTGAAGCTCTTCCATATCTTCCGTGTCGAAATTGCTGACACCCCAATGCCGAATCTTCCCGGCCTTGATCAGGTCTTCGAATCCGGCCACCGTTTCTTCAAGTGCGTAGCCACCGCGCCAGTGAAGGAGATAAAGGTCGATCGTTTCGCATTTCAGTCGCTTGAGGCTGCGTTCGCAGGCGAGCCTGGTACCCCTTCGTGATGCATTAGATGGTAAGACTTTGCTTACGAGAAACACTTCGTCGCGCCTGTGTTCGATGGCTTCGGCGACCACTTCCTCTGCCCCGCCATTGCCATACATTTCCGCCGTATCGATCAGGCTCATGCCGAGATCGAGGCCAAGCCGCAATGCATCCGCTTCCTGATAGAACTGCCGTCTGTCCTCGCCCATGAACCATGTTCCCTGACCGAGCACCGGAACCAACTCACCTGAGGGAAGAGCCGTCTGCTTCATCATATCTAACCCTGCATCGCTGTTGTGAAACGCGCTTTGGCTTCAGCGCTCCAGACCTGTTCCGCATCGTAATTGCCTTCGAAGGCCGGAACGCCCGTTGGCAACGCGATCCATGGATGCTTGGTCGTCGTGAAACAATGAATGTCGGGAGATAGCTTGGCGGCATCATCCAGCGTGCCGACGTAGACGAGCGCGAAAGTCTCACCAAGCTGGGAGTGATTGGCCCATAGCGGTACGGAACAGCGCGGGCAGCGATGGATCATCTGGCCGGCCGGCAATGCCGATACTGTGTGAATCGCGTCGGGCTTGCCCTCGCCGGTGAGTATAATGCGGTCCGCCTCGATCATGGCGTTGATCGCGAAAGCCGAGCCCGACATCCGCTGGCAATAACGGCAGTGGCAGCCGTGGACAATGATCGGCGTCGTTTCCAGGCGGTAGCGCACATGGCCGCAGACGCAACCACCGRTCAGACCGCTCAAGAGGTCAGAATCGTCCGCCATTGATATTCCTCCTTACGGTCCCGATGATTGCGCAATTGCATCAGGAAGTGAAGGCTCCGGATCGCCGGCACCTGCTTTCATTCGGTGAAATTGATGAAAGCTGCGCCATTGCAACGTTCGATTCCTTGGGTTAACTCTGTCAACCCGCAAGACCGGCAAAACACTCGAACAAGAGGTGCCGACTTGCCAGAAAGGTGTGAATGGGAGGGGACACTGTATGTCACGATGGCTGKCCATCACGGGTTGGATCGATGAATTCAATCGTCGCATAGCGATTGTCGCGATCTATTTTGTCCTGTTTGCATCGCTGGTTTGCGCCTTCAATGCGCTCCTGCGTTACAGCATCGGCACGATGATCTGGCTGGACCACAATGTCGGGGTTGGCGGCCTGTTCCGCGGTATTCTGGCTGTCTATGGCCGCAACTCCAATTCGCTTTCCGAACTGCAATGGTATCTCTTCGCCGGCATGGTCATGCTCGGCGGTGCCTGGACGTTGAAATTGAACGAGCACGTTCGCGTCGACCTTGTCTATGGCTCGGTCAGCGAAAGGACGAGGACGTGGATCGATTTGCTTGGCGGTCTGTTTTTTCTGCTGCCGATATGTTGCCTGATGATTTATTTCACATGGCCCTGGTTCGTCCTGTCATGGGTAACCAATGAAGGATCGTCCAACTCAGGCGGTCTTCCGCTCTGGCCCGTCAAGTTGAGCCTGCCCGTGKGTTTCGCACTGGTAGGGCTGCAGGGCATTTCAGAACTCATCAAATGCTATCTCGCCCTCACCACTGATTATGTTCGTGAATTTGCCTACGAGAAACCCGTTCAATGATGACATTCTTTGCTGACAATCTTGCCCCGTTGATGTTCTTCGGGCTGATCATCTTTATGGTGATCGGCTATCCCGCAGCATTTTCCCTCGCCGCAGTCGGGCTTTTCTTCGGCTTTATTGGCATCGAAATGGGTGAAATCAGCCCGGATTTCCTCGGTAATCTCACCTACCAGATGTTTTCGGTCCTCTCCAACGAACTGCTGTTGGCCATCCCGTTTTTTACGTTCATGGGCGTCATCCTTGAACGGTGCGGCCTCGCCGAAGACCTGCTTGAAGGGTTCGGACAGCTGTTCGGTGGCGTTCGCGGCGGCCTTTCCTACGCGGTCATCCTGGTCGGCGCCATTCTCGGCGCAATCACGGGAACCGTCGCCGCCTCGGTGATCGCAATGGGGCTCATTTCGCTGCCGGTGATGGCGAAATACGGCTACAACATCCGCCACGCCACCGGCGTCATCGCGGCTTCCGGCACGATCACCCAACTTATTCCGCCGTCGCTTGTGCTCATCGTCCTTGCCGATCAGCTCGGCAAGTCGCCGGGTGATATGTATATCGGCGCGACCGGAGCGAGCATTGTTCAGGTCCTGCTGTTCGCGGGCTGGGTGTTCGTTCTCAGCATCATCAGGCCGGATCACGTTCCCGCGCTTCCACCTGAAGCGCGTACCCTCCGTGGCTGGCCGCTGCTGGCACGCTGCGCTCGCGGCATGATCCCCTCGCTTGCTCTCATCTTCATCGTGCTCGGCACGATCTTCATGGGCCTTGCCACGCCCACGGAAGCCGGTGCGATGGGGGTTGTCGGCGCCATGTTCATTGCGTGGCTGAACCGGCGCCTGACCTGGAAGCTGGTTTATCAGGCGATGGATATGACGATGCGCCTGACCGCCATGGTTGTATTCATTCTGCTCGGCGCGCGCGTGTTCAGTCTGGTGTTTCAGGGCGTCGGCGGCGGTCACTGGATCGAAACCATGCTGACCTCGCTGCCTGGCGGCGTCGTCGGCTTTCTTATCTTCGTGAATATCTTCATATTTATCCTCGCCTTCTTCCTCGATTTTTTCGAAATCGCCTTCATCGTCATTCCACTGCTCGCGCCCGCGGCAAGCGCACTCGGAATCGACCTCATCTGGTTCGGTGTCATGATCTGCGCCAATATGCAGACGAGTTTCATGCACCCGCCCTTCGGCTTTGCCCTGTTTTATCTCAGGGGCATCGCGCCAAAAGCGATCAAGACCAGCGACATCTACATGGGTGCAATCCCATGGCTGGTTCTGCAGCTGATCCTTGTAGGTCTGCTCATCGCCTTTCCGGGGATGGTTACCTATTTCCTTGATTCGACGCCCGCGGTCGACCTGCAGAATATCCAGCTGAATTTGCCATCCGCTCCAGGCAACGACCTTGGCAATCCGCCGTCATTCGATCTTGGGCAGCCGCCGTCGTTCAAGTGATTGGCTCCGAAACGTCGGCCGGCATCAGCCGGCCGAGCCAGAGTCAGGATTTATTCGAGCCTTATAACTTCTTGATATCTTTACTCTGAACCCGCAATGGAATTCATATCGGCGGTCATGGTATTTCTTTTGTGTACCCAAATCATTGGAGTGCATGGAAATGAMCATCTCAATGAATACTGTAGAATTAGATCAGACTAAACAAACGAACCTTACTGCGAAGCACAGCCAGAAGCTAATAATGCTGCTGGTGCTCACCGCTCTATTGGCAGGGGCCGCCGGTTTGAGACTCGGCGTCGCACTCAGTGTCTCTCTCTGAATGAAGCGGGTGCACCCCGTCGGCAGTTTTCTGGCGTGCGGGGCTGATCTGCAGATAGATCGTAATAAGAGGAAATCCATGACTACGAACAGCAAAGACGACCCTTCACGATTGAAGGGCGTGATGACTGCGCTCGTCACGCCCTTCAAGAACGGCGTAATCGATTATGATGCACTCGGCACCTTGTCGGAGTGGCATATACAATGCGGCATCGATGCCCTCGCCCCCTGCGGGACCACTGGCGAAGCCCCTACCCTTGCGTGGGATGAGCGACTGAAGATTATCAGAACCTGTGTACGAACTTCACGCGGGCGCGTGCCGGTCATTGCCGGTACAGGCACCAACAGCACCGAGCTGACGATTGCCCACACGTCCGCGGCCCAGTCCTGCGGCGCCGACGCTGCCCTCATTGTCACTCCCTACTACAACAGGCCGAGCCAGGAAGGCATCGTGCGTCACTTCGAGGCGATTGCGCAGAGTACCAACCTGCCGATCATCATCTACAATGTGCCGTCGCGTACGGGTGTGGACCTCACTATGCACACCCTCGACCGGCTTGCCCAAATTCCTGCGATCGTGGGCATCAAAGACGCGACTGGAGAGGTCAAGCGCGTCGAATATATTCGCACGATATTCCATGACCGCTTCATACTGCTGTCCGGTTACGATGAGACGGCCTATGCATTCAATCTGCTGGGTGGCGACGGGATGATCTCGGTCATTGCCAACGTGCTGCCGCACGTTTTCGTCGCTCTGCGCGATGCGTGCAAAGCCGGTGACTGGGCGACCGCCAGATACATTCAGCAAAGAGTGCAGCCAGTCTTCAAGGCTTTTGACCTCGATACAAATCCATGCCCGGTAAAGTATGCACTCAAGCATCGCCGTGGCATGAGTGACGAAGTTCGCCTGCCGCTTGTCCCCGTGTCTGTCGAGACAGCGGGCGAGATCAGATCGGCTCTGGATCAGCTTGGCGGGACAGACGATGGCGCCAGCGCGATCTTCAAGCAAGTCGAGACAGCTTCCGACGCTCAGACCGCCCCGCCCGTCTGGCGGGTCTAGTAGGAATACGCAATTCAACAAAATCAATCGCTTCAGGCCACCAAGCCTGAAGCTGAAAGTGAGAAATCATGGCACATGCTGCAAAAAATCACGATAACTCGAATAATTGTTGCCGCTTTCTTGTCGGCCGCAACATCGAAGGCTGCTGGATCGTCTGTGACAGGCAGCGTCTGGTCGGCGGTCTTTTTGCGGACAAGCAATCGGCCGTACATTTTGCCGTTGCGCAAAGCGAGCACCAGCCGGGTGCGGTCTGGTGCGCCGAGGACGATGATTGCCTCCTCGCCGATCCCTGGCAGGACCTGTCCGACCGGTCCTACCGTAAACGCGCCTGAGCGCTAGAGTTCGTCTATAAAACACGAGTAGAGCGACGCTGCGTCTTTCGCCGCTCTCATTTGATCAAGAACACCGGGCGCGCGCAGCTTCCTGGAAAAACACGCCAACACATTGAGATGCTTGTTGGGTTCCTCGTCCGGCGTCAGTAACAGGAAGACAATATCCACCGGCTTGCCATCGATCGATTCGAAGTCGATGGGCTGCTTCAATCGAGCAACCATCGCGACAGGTCGGCCAACGCCGGCGATACGCGTATGCGGAAGGGCAACACTCTGTCCTACGCCGGTCGACCCCAGCTTTTCCCGCTTTAGCAGCGCACCCAGAATCGTGTCGGCTGGAATAGCCGCAAGTTTACTTGCGCTGGCAGACATCGCCTGCAGCGCCTGCGTCTTGGATGACACATCAAGATTCGAGATTACATTTTCCGGCTTTATATAGTCGGCTAATTTCATGACAATTCTCATTCTATTTTCAGTCGCGTGCGCGGGTGGTCACTCTACTTCTCTGAGGCGGTATCCGACGCCGGTCTCTGTCGTGATATATTGCGGTTGATCGGGCAGCCGCTCGATCTTCTGCCGGAGTTGCCGCACGTAAACGCGCAGATATTGCACATCCGTCGAACCTCCCCACACCTGCGCCAGCAGGAACCGGTGTGTCAGCGCCTTACCCGCATGCTGTACGAGAACACGCAGGATTTCGTACTCCTTTGGCGACAGCTTGACCTCTTTGCCATCGACCTTGACGATGCGCTTGACCAGATCGACCGAAAGCCCGCCCGTCTCGAAAATCGGCCTTTCGCCTTGTTGCTGCAGCCTGTGCCGCAATGCGACACGTATACGAGCGACAAGTTCATTCATGCCGAATGGTTTGGTGATGTAGTCATCTGCACCGAGCTCCAGCGCCTGCACGATTCCACCTTCGTCGGTCCGGCTCGACAGAATTACCACCGGCAGATCCGAACCTTCATCGCGCCAGCGACGCAGCAGTTCGTAACCGGAAAGGTCCGGCAGTCCGAGATCAAGCACGACGAGATCCGGCTGAGACAGAGCTATTTGCTCGATCGCGGCGGTGGCGTTCATAGCCTCGACAACACTGTAGCCCTGCGTGCCGAGGCCAAGCCGGAGCAACTTGCGGATGGGTGGCTCGTCATCCACAACCAGGATCTTTACGCTTGAATTTGTCATATGAGTTCTTCCAGGTTTGGCGTCTCCTTCGGAACAGGCATCCTGATCGTGAAGATCGTGCCCGACCGGTCGATACGCCTTTCCGCTTTAATGGTGCCGCCCATGGCTTCTATGAAGCCGCGTGATATCGATAGGCCAAGCCCCGTACCGGCTGTGACCTGATCGCCCTTGCGTACGCGATAGAATGTATTGAAAACCCGTTCCAGATCGTCGGCGGGTATGCCCGGCCCTTCGTCGATGACCTGCAGGATTACCCAGCCATCATCGGTCCAGACCTGAATTCGCAGCGAGGAACCTTCCGGTGCATATTTGGAAGCATTGTCGAGAAGATTGAACAATACCTGCTCGAACAGCACCGGATCGACCCTCAGCATCGGCAGGTCGGGCGGAATATTGACCTCCGTCTTGTGCTGCCCAATGATCTTTCTAGCCCGGCTCAGCGCAGTGCCGACAATGTCGCCAACGTAGTGGAACGCAAAATTCGGCTCCATTGCCCCGGATTCAATCCTGGTCATGTCGAGCAGATTGGCGATGAACCGGTTGAGCCGCTCGGACTCGTCGATGACAGTCCCGAGCAGTTCCACCCGCGCCTCAATCGGCAAGGCCTGCGCAAACTCCTTCAAGGTACCTGCCGCGCCCATGATGGCCGCAAGCGGAGTCTTCAGATCGTGCGAAATCGACGTCAGGAGTGCCGAGCGAAGCCGGTCGGCCTCCGCTGCGAGTTTGGCTCGGTCGACGTCGGCCACAAGCTGCGTGCGCTCTATGGCGACAGCCGCCTGATCAGCCAGTGCATCGAGCAGACGTTGCTGCTCCGGTGTGAGCAGCGGCCCCTGTTTGTCACTGTCCAGCCCTATGACGCCGACCGCCATGCGTCCTGTCCGCAACGGCAGGTAGAGCCGCTTCGCACCCGGCAGCGTGTCGGCTCCCCGCCCTGCGGCACGGTTGTTCTCCCACGCCCAGCGCGCCGCCGCGATGTCCGCATCGTCCAGCGTATCGTCAGGCGGATAGCCAGCCTTCACTTCGATTGTCCCATGATCTGGCAGGAGCAGGACCACACGCAGCTTCAACATCGATGCGATCTGGAACGCCGTCGCCCACAACACATCGTCGAGCGTGCCAGTCCCGGCGAGCTTCTTGCTGAAGAGATAGAGATCTTCGGTCGTCCGGGCGCGCTGACGTGCTGCCGAGGCCTGACGCTGGACCCGTGCGGTCAGATTGCTGGCAATGACAGCGACACCAAAGAAGAAGGCTAGCGCGATGACGCTTTCGGGATCGCCAATATCGAGCGTGTAAAGCGGCTGGAGAAAGAAGAAATTGAGCATCAGGGCGCTAAGGACGGATGCGAACAAAGCCGGCCAGAGCCCAACCGAAACGGCGGAAGCAAGCACCGCCATGAGAAAGACAAGCGCAATGTTGCGCACGTCAACCACGCTAGAGAGTAAAAGGCCGAATACCAATGCACCGATCACATAGCCAGTGCTCAAGAGATAGGCTCTGATCCGGACGCTCGCCATTGGCGCCTGCTCGGCGGTCCGCACCGTAGCACCCGCATGCTCTTCGCTTCCCGAGATGACATGCACGCTGATATTGCCGGCCCGGCGGATCAAATCATGGGATACCGAACCTTCAAGGAGTTCGCGCCATTGCGGCTTGTGCGGCTTGCCGATGACAATGTGTGTAACATTGTTTTCCCGTGCGTGACGTGCGATTTCCTCGGCCGCATCCCGGCCCGGGAGCGTGATCGCGTCACCGCCTAGCTGGCTTGCAAGGCGCAAGGTAGATGCGATCCGATTCCGATCCGCTTCTGAAAAACGCGTCGACCGATGTGTCTCCACGTTAACAGCTGTCCACGGCGCCCGTAGCCGATCCGCAAGACGGCGGGCATATCTGACAAGTGAAGCACCGCCCGGATGCTCATCAATACAGACGAGAACCCGGTCGCCGGCCGGCCAGGGCCCGGATATCGCATTCGCCTGCATATGCGTAAGCAGCTGATCATCGACACGTTGCGCGGTACGCCGCAGTGCAAGCTCGCGCAGGGCAGTCAGATTACCCGGCGAAAAATAGTTTTCCATGGCGCGCTTGGCGTTGGCGGGAACGTAGACCTTGCCCTCCTGCAGACGCTTGATCAGATCAGCGGGCGTCAGATCGATAATCTCGACTTCATCGGCCTGGTCGATGACCGAATCCGGCACTGTTTCGCGCACTCGTACCTTGGTGATCTGCGCCACGACATCATTCAGGCTTTCGACGTGCTGGATGTTCATCGTCGAATAGACGTCGATATCGTGTGCCAAGATCTCCTGCACATCCATATACCGCTTCGGGTGGCGCGTGCCTGGAGCGTTCGTATGTGCGAGTTCATCAACCAGAACGAGGCTTGGCCGGCGTGCGAGGATCGCATCGAGGTCCATCTCCTGAAGATGATGATCCTTGTAGTTGATCTGTGTGCGCGCGATCACTTCGAAACCGTTGACCAGCGCCTGCGTTTCTTTGCGGCCATGCGTCTCGACGACGCCGATCACCACATCCTTGCCATCTGCAAGTGCCGCGCGGCCAGCCATCAGCATTTCATAGGTTTTGCCCACACCGGGTGCCGCCCCGAGAAAAATCTTCAGCCGTCCTCTCGTCTCGCGCTCCGCAGTTTCAAGGAGTGCATCGGGTGATGGTCTCCTGTCGGTGTCGCGGCTGTCAGTGGGCATTGTGGGCCTCTCATGCCAGAGCCGGGGGTTTGCGGCTGCAAATCCCCGGCTCCCATTCAACTACTGTGCCGTCAGGCCATCAAGTGCCTGGTTCAGCGCCAGCACATTCACCACCGGCTCCCCCATGAAACCGAGCTCGCGGCCCTGGACGTTCTGATCGACCAGCTGACGGATGCGGGTTTCATCGATACCGCGCGCCTTGGCGACGCGTGGCACCTGGAAGTAAGCGCCTTCCGGCGAGACGTGCGGATCCAGGCCGCTGCCCGAGGTGGTAACGAGGTCTATCGGCACCGGAGTATTCGGGTTGGTTGCCTGTAAAGCGGCCAGATCCGTCTTGATACGATCGATCAGTTTCGGATTTGTCGGTCCGAGATTGGACCCACTGGACGCAGCGGCATTGTACCCGTCACCCGCAGCAGATGGCCTGCCATGGAAGTACTTGTCGGCGGCGAAGGCTTGACCGATCAGTTCGGAACCGATGACGGTACCGTTCTTCTCGATAAGGCTGCCATTGGCCTGCCGCGGGAACAGGACCTGAGCGATGCCGGTCATGCCCAAAGGATAGATAAGGCCGGTTATGACCGTGAAGGCGATGATCATGATAATCGCGGGTTTGAGTTGTTTTAACATTGGAATAATCCTTTACGCCAAGCCGAGGCTTGTGATGACCACGTCGATAGCTTTGATGCCGACGAAGGGGACAATGACGCCGCCGAGGCCATAAATCAGAAGGTTGCGCCTCAGCAGCGCGCCGGCACCGACAGCCCGGTATTTGACGCCCTTGAGCGACAACGGGATAAGTGCGACGATGATGAGTGCATTGAAGATGATCGCCGACAGGATGGCGCTCTGGGGTGTCTGCAGTCCCATGATATTGAGTGCGCCGAGCTGCGGATAGAACGCCAGGAACATTGCCGGGATAATGGCGAAGTATTTGGCAATGTCATTGGCAATCGAGAAGGTCGTCAACGCACCGCGGGTCATCAGCAACTGCTTGCCGATACCGACGATCTCGATCAGCTTGGTAGGATCGCTGTCCAGATCGACCATGTTGCCGGCTTCGCGGGCTGCAACAGTACCGGTGTTCATGGCGACGCCCACATCTGCCTGGGCAAGTGCCGGTGCATCATTGGTACCGTCACCGCACATGGCGACTAGCTTGCCCTTCGACTGCTCGTCTCTGATCAGCGTGAGCTTGTTTTCCGGGGTTGCCTGGGCGAGGAAATCGTCAACGCCGGCTTCTGCTGCAATGGCGGCAGCGGTCAGTGGATTGTCGCCGGTGATCATCACCGTGCGGATGCCCATGCGGCGCAGCTCGGCGAAACGTTCGCGAATGCCACCCTTGACGATATCCTTCAAGTATATGATGCCAAGCAGCTTGCCATCGCGGACGACCGCGAGCGGTGTGCCGCCGCCTTTGGCGATCTGGTCGGCGATGGCCTGCAGATCGCGAATGGTCTCGGCCGTGGCGCGTGTCGCAACAATCGTTCCACCAGCTCCGGGCGTCGCAAGCGACATCTGATTGGCATAGGCGAGAACAGCGTCGACAGCGCCCTTGCGGATCGATGAGCCATCGATATCGACACCGCTCATGCGGCTCTGTGCGGTGAAGGGCACAAAGGTCGCATGCAGTGTCTGCATGTCCCGGGCCCGTATGCCGTATTTTTCCTTGGCCAGTACGACGATCGAGCGGCCCTCGGGAGTTTCATCCGCCAGCGAAGCAAGCTGTGCGGCATCGGCAAGTTCCTGTTCCGATACACCCTTGACCGGGAGGAATTCCGTTGCCTGACGATTACCGAAGGTGATCGTGCCGGTCTTGTCGAGGAGCAGAGTATCGACGTCGCCTGCGGCTTCGACGGCGCGCCCAGACATTGCCAGCACATTGAACTGGATAAGACGATCCATGCCCGCGATACCGATCGCCGACAGCAATGCGCCGATCGTCGTGGGGATCAGCGTCACGAACAGGGCAACCAGCACGACGACCGGGATTGCGCCGCCCGCATAGGAGGCAAAGCTCGGAATTGTCGCCGTAGCAAGAACGAAGATCAGCGTCATGCCTGCAAGAAGGATGTTGAGCGCGATTTCATTGGGCGTCTTCTGGCGCTCGGCACCTTCAACGAGTGCGATCATCCGGTCAATGAAGGTCGAACCGGCCGCCGCGGTGATCCGAACGCGCAGCCAGTCGGACAAAACTTGCGTTCCGCCAGTCACTGCAGACCGGTCACCACCGGACTCGCGAATGACAGGAGCGGACTCGCCAGTGATTGCCGATTCGTTGACCGAGGCGATACCTTCGACAACCTCGCCGTCTGACGGGATGATATCACCGGCATCGACGAGGACAATGTCGCCAACCTTCAGGCTCGCGCCAGGCACAAGCTTGAAATTGGTGCGGTCATCACCGGAAAGGAGCTTCGCCTGGGTTTCGGTCCGCGCCTTGCGCAACGAATCTGCCTGGGCCTTGCCGCGTCCCTCGGCCACCGCTTCGGCGAAGTTGGCAAAGAGCACCGTGAACCACAACCAGATGATGATCTGGAAGGAGAAACCGAGACTCTGTCCGCCTGTTGCAATGTCCTTGACGAAAAGCACGGTCGTCAGGGCTGAAACCACGGCGACGACGAACATAACGGGGTTTCGGATGAGGCTGCGCGGGTTTAGCTTTTTGAAAGCGCCACCGATAGCAGGTATCAAGATGGATGAGTCCATAAGACTCGCTGATTTGGACTGGCTCATTTGAGACTCCAGTTGTGAAGGTGAATAAACCCGTATGCGGCGAGCCAGACGAACAACATCATCAGCGTCATGCCGAGAATGATGTCGGAAGCGCGCACACGCTTTTCTGCTCCCCGCGCCAAATTTCCGGCGCGAGGCTTGAGGTTGAATTGCAGGTAACTGTGACGCATGACGGGACCCATCAGAATGTCTGCCCGAGGCCGATGGCGAGGTGCTCGACGATCGGTCCAACGGCCAGCGCCGGGAAGAAGGTGAGACCGCCGACGATCAGGATGACACCGACGAGCAGACCAACGAACAGGCCGCCGTGGGTCGGAAAGGTGCCTGCGGATTCCGGAACGGTTTTCTTGGCAACCAGCGAACCGGCGATCGCCAGGGCTGGTATGATGACGAAGAACCGGCCCATCCACATCCCGATACCGAGCGTAATGTTGTACCAGGCCGTATTGCCCGTCAGACCGCCGAAGGCCGAACCGTTGTTCGCCGCTGCGGAGGTATAGGCGTACAGGATCTCCGAGAAGCCATGCGGACCGGCGTTCGCTATGGAAGCGACTGCGGACGGCAGGACCGTGGCTATCGCCGTAAAGCCGAGCATTGCCAAAGGCAGAACAAGAACAGCAAGCATGGCCATCTTGACCTCCTTGGCCTCGATTTTCTTGCCAAGATATTCCGGCGTACGGCCAACCATCAGGCCAGCCACGAAGACTGCAATGATGACGTAGAGCAGGATGCCATAGAGACCGGCACCGACGCCGCCGACAATCACCTCTCCCAGCATCATGTTGATGAGGGGTATCATGCCACTGATGGCCATGAAGCTGTCATGCATCGCATTGACCGCACCGCAGGAGGCGGCCGTTGTGATAACCGCAAACAACGCGGACAAGGCTATGCCGAAGCGTGTCTCCTTGCCTTCCATGTTGCCGCCGTCAATCCCGAGAGCGTGGACCAGCGGATTGCCGGCAGCCTCACCCCAATAGCAGACGACGACACCCGCCAGGAACATGACGCCCATGGCAGCAAAAATCGCCCAACCCTGGCGCTGGTTACCGGCCATGCGGCCGAACACATTGGTCAATGCCGCGCCGATCGCAAAGATCGTAACCATCTGGATGAGGTTCGAGATGGCATCGGGATTTTCGAATGGATGCGCCGAATTGACGTTGAAGAAGCCACCGCCATTGGTGCCGAGCATCTTGATCGCAAGCTGCGAAGCAACCGGACCGACGGCGATCGTTTGCTTGGCGCCTTCCAGCGTCGTCGCATCGACATAGGTTCCGAGCGTTTGCGGAACGCCGAGATAGACGTAGACCAACGTCAGCACGATGCAGATCGGCAGGAGAATATACAACGTACATCTGGTCAGATCGACCCAGAAATTCCCGATTGACCGGCCGGAGGCTCTGGTGAAACCACGGATCAGCGCGATCGCTATGGCAATACCGGTTGCTGCCGAGACGAAATTCTGAACAGTGAAACCGGCCATCTGCACGAGATACGACATCGTGCTTTCGCCGCCGTAATTCTGCCAGTTCGTATTGGAGACAAAGCTGACCGCCGTGTTGAATGCGAGCCCGGGCTCCGTTGCGCTCATTCCGGCGGGATTGTAGGGAAGGACGCCCTGGAACCGCTGCAGGAAATAGAGAACGATAAAGCCGGCCAAACTGAAAAACAGCAGCGCCGCTGTATACGTCGTCCAATGCTGCTCTTCTCGTTCGCTGGTTCCGGCTATGCGGTAGAGACCTCGCTCCACGGGAACGAAGATGGGCGAAAGGAATGTGCGATCGCCGTTGAAGACGCGCGTCATGTAGCCGCCGAGCGGTTTCACGAGCAAAATGATGATCCCGCAGAAGACGAGGATCTGTATCCAACCGTTGAGAGTCATGGTGTAGCTTTCCGGGCCTTGGCCGGTAATGCGCTGGAGACCGTTTGAGAATTCAGCTTGTCGAGGGAGCTGGTGCGGTTCTCGAGAACCGGAGCGCAGTGGACATTTTCGTCCATGAGCACCGGAAGCGCGGAGAATCGCATCAGATGCCCGTCAAGCTGGAGTAGTAAACGGTCTCTTAGAAGCGCTCCGGACGAACGAGGGCATAGGTGAGGTAGGCGAGGAGGAACAAAGTCACTGCGCCGCCGAGAATATAGTCGATAGTCATTTGCCGCTCCTTCCAGTCACAGATTATCGCAGGCTTTGGTGTAGGCCAGCGAGAGGACTAGGAACAAAATACCTATCGCGAGAACAACAATGTCCATCGATAGAACTCCTTATTGATTGCATAAATGGTCCAATCAGATGGGGCAGTGGCAACACTGCCAAGCTCGCTGATCGCGGCGGAATATGGCTCGAAACGTCATAAAAGTTCGAGACGGGACACGGGGATAAGAAATAAAAAAACTATAAGGATTTGAAATCTACTAAGGCCTGAATCGATGGTTCCGTGCTGGTCAGGGCAAGAGTTTCATCAAGGAGGCAAGAGCTGCCATAAAGACAAGCATCCCCAGCGCAAGCGGAATGAGCGATCTGATGGATCTTATATCCGCCGGACCGCCTTGTTCTTTAACCTTGGCTTCAGACCTCTCTGAAGCCGCATTTCGTGATATTTCGCGCATCAACCCGTCACCAGCCAGCTGCTCAACAGGATGACGGCCACGCCCGCAAGGATGACCAACCAAAGGCGCAGGAAAACACCGAGTTCCTCCCGGTAGCCTGCGGAGGTGATTTCAGAGTCTTGGATTTTATGCGGGGGCAAGGTGACCCGCTGTGCATGGTGCATATGCTGGGCTGCATAATAGATTCCTGAACGCGGAAGCATCGTATTCATCCTTCTGATTGCCGTGGTTTGACGGTCGGACAAATCCACAGCGCGAGGATAGAAGGGGATGAATATTTTTTCGATTGGACTGCAAGGGCAAAGATATAAAAACGGCGTAGTGAGCAAACGACGAAACGAACACGCCAGTTTGCCGCAGCGCTCGCGGCAACTTTGTTTATTTTCGTGCGTTGCACTCCAGGGTCTCCATTCAAGGGTCAGCCATGAAAACTGCATTTCTCATCATCGGTGCATTGCTGGTGCTCGCACTGCTCGCAGCGGCCGGCGTCTATTACTATTCGCGGGAGTCCGCGACTGTTCCCATCGAGCAAGGATATGGCCCCGACCCGACCTTGCCTCCGCCCAATCCCAAACCCATCACCACGGTCAACATCGCCGAGGCTTCCTCTTGGCCGGAAGGCAAAACGCCGACAGTTGCTCCAGGGATGAAAGTCAACGTCTTCGCCAAGGACCTTGACCATCCGCGCTGGCTGCACGTCCTGCCCAACGGCGATGTGCTCGTGGCCGAAACCAATGCGCCCGCCCGGCAGAACCAATCCTTCAGCATCCGCAGTTGGGTCGAAGACCTCATCATGGGCAGGGCCGGTGCGGGGGTGACAAGCCCGAACCGCATCACGCTGCTGCGCGACGCCGACAATGACGGGGTGGCCGAGATAAAGGAGACGTTTCTTGAGAACCTGAATTCGCCCTTTGGGATGGCCCTTTCTGGCGGCAAGCTCTACGTCGCCAATACCGATGCGATCGTCGCTTACCCCTATGGTGATGGCGAAACGAAGATTTCCGCGGCACCCGAAAAGATCGCGAACCTGCCAGGCGGCCCGATCAATCACCACTGGACGAAAGATGTGATCGCCAGCGTCGACGGGACAAAACTCTATGCGACGGTCGGATCGAACAGCAATGTCGGCGAGAACGGCATCGATGCGGAAGCCAACCGGGCCGCCGTCCTCGAGATAGATCTGAACACGAAGAAAACCAGGCTGTTTGCGTGGGGTCTGCGAAACCCGAACGGACTATCCTGGAACCCCGACAGTGGTGCACTCTGGGCCGCGGTCAATGAGCGCGACGAGATCGGCAGCGATCTTGTTCCGGACTATATGACGTCAGTCAAGGATGGCGGATTTTATGGCTGGCCATACAGCTACTATGGCCAGAATGTCGATGTGCGCGTCAGCCCGCAAAACCCGGAGCTTGTCGCCTCGGCCATCAAGCCTGACTATGCACTCGGTCCGCATACGGCTTCGCTGGGTTTGACCTTTTATACCGGTTCGCTCTTTAACCCTGAATACAAAAACGGCGCGTTTGTCGGGCAGCATGGCTCCTGGAACCGCCAGCCCCGCAGCGGATACAAGGTTATCTTCGTTCCGTTCAGCAATGGCAAGCCGAATGGACCTCCGCAAGACATACTGACGGGCTTCGTCGATGGCGATAAGGCTCTCGGTCGTCCAGTAGGCGTTGCGGTCGACAAGGCCGGCGCTCTTCTGGTGGCGGACGATGTTGGCAACACCATATGGCGGGTCACTCCCTCCGCACCGTGAATCGGGAACCTATTGTACGCTCGTCGGTTAGAGCCGAAACGGGAGTGCAATCATGGCTGAGTATTCATGGCTTCTGATACTGATTGGGGGGCCCTTCATATTGGGCCTGTTGCTGGCACGGAATGAGACAGCGCCGACTGAGCCGTTATGAACGGGAAGCTCGCGATCGGGCCACTGACCGCATCTATCGCGAAGACCAGTAGCAGCTGCCTCGGATCTGAGTTCGCTCAAGGAATTTGCGGTGAAGCGTTCGCCCTCCAAAAGCTTGTCCATAACGATCCATCCGGCGCCTATCTGCGAATGATTTCGTGAAACTCGTCGCGTTGGCCAGGCACGTCCTCCGCAACCACGAGACCGAGGCCCTTCTGATCGAACAGGGTGAACCACTCATCCCATTCGACCAAACGCGGCGCGCCGAAATCTTCGGGACGGTCCGCGCCCTCATGATCATCATCCTCATAGGCATGCTGACCGAACCGGATGGAGAGCACGGGTTCGTCGCTTCCAATCAGTTCTTCGGCATCGCGAATGGCGGGTATGCCGGATCGCGCCGCCGCCCAGTCTCGTATCTCTTGATGGTCCGTAAGCAATCTGGTCGCCGTCATGGGGTATTTCTCCTATGCTTTTTTAACGCGTCAAAAGTACCCGGGTTCCCGTGAAGAATAGACTTGGTACGGTTCGTTCACTTTTTCATTCGCCGGGAACATTTTGCTTCCTTGCGCCTTAAAACTCAACGAAGCTCCGGTCAGTCAATTGCAAAAAAGGAATAGACCATGGATAGCGGCATCACGATCAAACCATATTCTCACCCCGTGACCGTACGATTTCACAATGTCGTAATAGCTTCGACGGAACGGGCATTGGAATTACTGGAACCCGGACACAATCCAGTTCTCTATATCCCCTTCGACGATATCTATTTCGCCCATCTCGAAAAGACCGAAACCAGCACGAAATGCCCTTGGAAGGGCAACGCCTCCTACTGGCGGGTCACAGGTCAGGGCGAGTCGGCCAGCGATGCCATGTGGGCTTATGAAGACCCCATACCGGACGTCGCTGCAATCCGGGATCATGCAGCATTCGATCCAAAGAAAGTAACATTCGAGTGAACGACCATTGGAGGTTTCAAAATGGCCGGCAAGCCAAAAGAGAAATGGTCAAAGGATGTCACCGAGAATAGTGACGCGCTCGACCTTGAAGCCCATGTTTTTGAACAGCACGACCCGCACAAGATCGCTATCTCGCTGAAGCGGTCCGCAGAGCAGTCGGAACGACGGAAATCAAGCCCTTACCGGTCTGCGATGTCGATGTTGACGTTCTATATCAACCGTGCGGGCCACAATTTGCCCGACAAACAAAAGAATGTATTGGAGCGTGCCAAGGACGAACTAAGGAAGGAATTCGGCCGCACCTGGAGGTGCCGTCCGGAGACTTTATTGCTGCTATGTCTACTGCGGACATACAATTGCGCTTGTCCGCAAACGGCGTACTGTTCTTGCGTGAATAATGTAGAAGGGTACTCGGATGGGCCAAAGGCAGGACCACAAATTGGAATGCGCAAACTGTGGTACAATCTATCTGGACATACCCGCAGACGTAGATTCAAACTCGCCGATACACTGTAGATCCTGCGGCAATTTTCTTGGCTCGTGGGGCGATCTAGAGACCGATTTTGCCCGCCAAGGTGGGCAACACGGTGTTTTCCGTATGGAAAAAGGGATGATTACCCGGCTCGACGAACCTGCACAGGTTCTTCACGGTGCAGCCAACCAGAACTCGCCCAAACCTCTGAAATCGAATGAGGTAGTCTAGATCAAGTTTATCCTTCGCMGGGATATTGTTTGGCGGCCAGCGGTCTGGGCAGGTACGTAGTATTGCGCGCCAGCATATCGACCGCATTGATTACAACATCGGGCACTTTCCTGAGATCGGCGAAATCCGTGCGGCCCATGGCTCCACCGACCCAATAGGCAACGGCATTCGGCGCCAATGAGAACCCGACATGGTTGAGCGCCTGGAAAAGCTCATCCGAGACATGATGCGCCCCGTCTTCATTGCCAACGAGGCGCTTCTTCGCAGACCTGCCCTCGCGTTCATCGGTCTTGTCAATCTTGGCTTGAATTTCACGGTGCCGTTTCGCAGTCTTGTCCCCTGGAACTATCTGCTTCGATCTGGCGTTTTCGACCAACAGCACAACCGAGGGACGACAGATGGCCAAACAACCGAAGATTGCCCGCATTTGGCGTGGCCGAACCCGGCCGGAACGCGCTGATGAATACGAGGCGTATAATTACGAAGCTGGAATCAGGCCGCTGATCGAAAAGGCGCTCGGGGTGCAGACCTTGCGGGAGGACCGGGAGGACGAGACCGAATTCATGACGATCTCTTATTGGGAGAACGTGGGTTCGATGGCGCACTTCACCGGAGGCGACCCCAACCGCATCCATCATCTCGCCCGGGATAGTGAATTCCTGATCGAGCTGCCTACCCACATACAAGTTCTCAAAATCCGTTCGGCTCACGGCCTGACTGGATTCGGCAAGTTCGTTGCAGACTTCCGATGAGAATATTCGCCTTCGGCACTTTAAAGAAAGGTTGCCCGCTGCATGCACACGGCCTGAATGATGCCGTGTTTCTGGGAAACTGCCGCACGGTCGAGCGGTTTCCCATGCTCATTGCTGGATCCTGGTTCACTCCGATGATGCTGGATTTGCCAGGCACCGGGCTTCGGGTAAAAGGCGAACTCTACGACATTGCCGAAAGCCAATTGCCTCTACTGGACGCACTCGAATCCGTTGGCTTGCCCGGCAATTTTCGCAAGTCAATCAAAATCTGCGATGAAGACGGCAACCTCGCAGGCTGGGCGTTTGCATTCCTCAAATCGCCAGATCTCGCCATCCCGGTTCATTCCGGCTACCTGGATGAATATCTGGATGGAAGGTTCATCCCTCCATGGGAACGACAGAAATAGAGAAAAGCCCGCCACTAGATGACGGGCTTTCTGGATCACTTTTCTTTTGGGACGGAGTGTTTGCAGATAGTCAGGCGGCCGCTGCCCGGTTGAGTGAGCCTTCGGCCAGTTTCGATAGCGCGGCGTCGGTGGCGATTTCCTCCTGCAGGGTTGCTCCCAGCAGTTTCTTCGCGTCGGGCATATTCAAATCCCCGGCCCAGCGCGCCAAGGTTCCGTATCGCGCGATCTCATAATGTTCAACGGCTTGAGCTGCAGAAGCCAGTCCGGCATCCAGAGCAGGCTGATCCTTGAATTCGTCCAGGATTTCCTCGCCCTCGGCAATAATACCTTCTATGGCCTCGCAGGTCTTGCCCTGTGCACGTTTGCCGAAAATTTCGAAAACCTGTTGCAGGCGCTCGACATGAACCTCTGTCTCGTCCCGATGCTTCTCGAAAGCAGCCCTCAGTTGCGGGGACGCCGCGCCCTTGGCCATTTTCGGCAGCGCCTTTAAGATCTTGCGCTCGGCGTAGTAGATATCCTTGAGGGTTTCATGAAAGAGTTTATCCAGTGTCTTCTCGGCCATTGTACGACTCCCATTCGTTTGGCGGTTTCGCGATTAACGCAATCTGACGTTGCGCAAGTAATCGACCGCGGGAGTAACGAAGGTGCTGGACAATGGTTCCTTGTTTTCGACTGGAAAGATAATCCCACTGCCCTGAAATAAATTAGCCGAATGAATATCCTGCGCCGCGCACTGTGCGGATGGGATCGATGGAGCGACCAATATTGATGGCCTTGCGCAAGCGCCCCACATGCACGTCGACGGTGCGGTCATCGACATAGATGTCGGCGCCCCAGACATTGTCGAGCAGCTGACCGCGCGAGAAGACACGGCCGGGAGATTGCATCAGGAATTCCAGGAGACGGAATTCCGTCGGGCCGAGTTTGAGTTCGCGTTCCTTGCGGTAGACGCGATGTTGCTCGCGGTCGAGCTTGAGGTCGCCAAAGCTCAGCACATGCGACAGAAGGCTCGGATTGACCCGGCGCAGCATGGATTTGATGCGTGCAAGCAGCTCCGGCGTCGAGAACGGCTTGACCATGTAATCATCCGCGCCGGTCGCAAGGCCGCGCACCCGCTCGCTTTCCTCGCCGCGTGCCGTCAGCATGATGATCGGCAGGATTTCCGTTTCGCGCCTGGCTCTCAGGCGCCGGCAGAGTTCGATGCCGGAAAGGCCAGGCAGCATCCAGTCCAGGATCAGCAGATCCGGCACTTTCTCCCGCAAAGCTATTTCCGCTTCGTCGCCGCGCGCGATCGTCTCGACTGCATAGCCTTCAGCTTCAAGATTGTACCTGAGGAGGACGCTCAAGGCTTCCTCGTCTTCCACAACGGTGATTTTGGGAGCTATAGCCATTTTCTACCTTCAATTAGGATGCGAGAGGTTCATCCACCACGATAGTGTGGGATTGGTCTTCCTTCGGGCGTTCTGCCGGAAGCTGCGTTCCCGTCACAATATAATAAACTGTCTCTGCTATATTCGTCGCATGGTCCCCGATGCGTTCGATGTTCTTTGCACAGAAAAGCAGGTGCGTGCAGGCAGAGATATTGCGCGGATCCTCCATCATGTAGGTCAGAAGTTCGCGGAACAATGACGTGTAGAGCGCATCGATCTCGTCGTCCCGCTCGCGCACGATATTGACCTGCGCGACCGAGCGTGTGGCGTAGGCGTCGAGAACGTCCTTGAGCTGCGTCAAGGCCAGTTCGGCAATGGTCTGCAACCCGCGATAGACGGAGAGCGTCTGCCTCGTATCGGTCACCGCAACCACGCGCTTGGCAATGTTCTTGCCAAGATCACCGATGCGTTCCAGATCCGATGATATGCGGATCGTACCGATGACTTCGCGCAGGTCGATCGCCATGGGTTGGCGCTTGCCGATGATGGTAATCGCCTTTTCGTCGATCTCGCGCTGACCGGCATCGAGGATCAAATCATCCGAGATCACCCGCTGTGCGAGCGCATTGTCCGAATTGACCATGGCAGCGACGGCCTGCTCGACCATCCGCTCCGCATGCCCGCCCATCTCGGCGATCTTGTGCGTCAGGAACTTCAGTTCTTCGTCGTAGGAACGGACGGTGTGCTGTGCTGTCTGTTCGGTCATGATATCAACCTCTTTCCCGTGATCAGCCGAAGCGTCCGGTGATGTAGTCTTGCG
>NZ_JBFUMG010000005.1:0-35823 GCF_054049495.1 Phyllobacterium sp. P5_D12
TTCCTTATGTTCGCGCTGCTCGACACGGCGCAAACCCTGGCGATCGTGCTCGCCTCCGTCGGTGGCCTGATCGTGCATGCGTGTCTTTACGGTCCGCAGGCGTCATTCATCATCGAGCAATTCCCGACCCGGATCCGCTTCACCGGCGCATCGCTCGCCTATACTTTTGCCGGGATTATCGGCGGTGGATTCGCTCCCTTGATCATGGCGGCGCTGTTCAAAAGCTATTCGAGCTCCTACGCCATCTCGATCTACGTAGCGGGTGCGGCTTGCGTGACAGGATTGGTGCTGCTGCTTGCGCGCGAAACAGCGCATGAACCTCTGGAGGAGTAGCGCTTCTTTCGTGAAACTGGCAGCGACCTCAGGCCGCTGCCAGTCAAAGCAGCGGCGTACAGCTGGCACTCTGCAGGAAGGAACCGACTTCTTCCTTCCAGGACTCATCCGGCACGAAACTGCGGATGACAACAAAGCCTTCGTCCATGTCGGCCTCGATAAGCACGGAATTTTCAGCCGCTGCGGGCTTGGTCTTGTTGAGTTCAATCATCTGCAGCGGCGTCGCTATGACCAGATCGAGTTGGTCGGCGATCGCGGTGCGATCGTTGATCGAGTAGATGTTTTCGCCTTGTCGGTTGTAGACGGAGATTGACCAATAAGGTGTCGTGCCGACGCCGGTGATGTGGGCAGGGAGATCCTCGATATCGAAACGGCAGGCTGCTGCCTGAAACAGTGGATCGAAAGCGAGCGGTACGGTTCCGGGCGCCCGGTCCCTGTTCACGCTATGGAATTGCCAGTCATCGCCATAGGCGGAAATGCGCGACCAGGCATTGCGATCCGAGTAGAAGGGCACCAGCAGGACAACCGCGATGTGAACAATGCCGGCGCCGATAAGACCAAAGAGCAGGGCGCGAAAAAGCTTAGCCATCGCAGCTGATCCTCGTGACCGCCGGGAATGTCATGTCGACGAGGCCTGAATTGCTGCCGACAGGTGTGTCATAGAGCGTCATCACCAGCACCATCCGGCCGGCGCCTATCGTGGCAAGCCAGTTTCCCGGTTGAGCCTTGGGCGAAACGAGCACCACGAACTGGCCATTCTCCTGGCGGAGTATTTGCCGCGAATGCAGCGCAGGCAGGCGGTCCTTACCTGGGTCAAGTGCGATGAGGGATCGGTCGGCCGCGTAAAGCGTCCAGAAACGCGAATTGGGGCTATTGCCTTCGATCCTGTAGGAGCAGCGCCGGTCGAGCACCTGGCCCTGATTATCATCATAGGCGTAAAAGGCGAGGCCCTCGGCGGACCCAAGCGGAAAGGCGCCTTCGCGGGCGGCGCGCGCCTTGGCATAAGGATCGGAGAGGAGGGTACCTGCTTCCGGATGCCCGGTCCATTGGCCGACGGTTAGCGCGCCAAAGCCATCGAAACGGTTGACCGCATACCATGCGCTCAGCGTACCGCCGCCGACAGCAATCACAAGCGCAATGAGGGCGAGGAGAACATTTCGAAACATCGAATCAGAAGTACACGCGAGTGTTGGGGCATGCAATCAAAGTGCGGAGACTTTCGAGGGCAGGATCGGCCGTTTGAGCTGCGGCGCGGCTTTCAACGCCTGGCCGATTTCACGGATGGCTGTCGCGGTGGCGCTTGACAGAACCCGTGGCCGCTCTTCCGCCTTCAGCGCGTCATCGTCAACGGCCTCTTCAGCTTTGGCCGCTGCCACCTTGTCCTGCTTTGGCATGGTTGGATCGATGCCCGGGATGGCTTTGAGATCGATGTTCTGATGCGCATAGTTCATGAAGCGCTGCCAGGTCATTGCCGGAAGGATGCCGCCCGTCAATTCCTTGGTCGGCGTGAAATTGTCATTGCCGAACCAGACAGCAGCCGTGTAGTTGCCGGTGAAGCCGACAAACCATGCATCGCGATAGCTTTGCGTGGTGCCGGTCTTGCCCGCCGCCCGCGTCATCGRCAAAGCGGCACGCCGGCCAGTGCCCCATTCCGGCACCTGCGACAGCATGATGTTCATGTTATCTGCCGCCGTTTTCGAAAGAACCCGGTGCGGTTTCACGCCATCCTTCTTCCAATCCCAAAGGACATCGCCATTCTGGCTCAAGATCTGCGTGAAGGGATGACGCATGCCGGCGATGCCGCCAGTCGCGAAGACATTATAACCTGTTGCCTGATCCATGACGGTCATGCCGGAGGTGCCCAGCACCATCGTCTTGTGCGAGCTGATCGGCGACTCAACGCCAAAGGCCTTGGTCAAGGCTACGATGGGCGCGGTCGTCAGGTAATCCTTGGCGAGCCGCACAGGGACTGTATTGATGGATTTGACCAGTGCGGTGGTCAAGTCGATCTTGCCCAGATATTGGCGAGAATAATTCTGCGGCGACCAGTTGCCCCATGAAACCGCGCCACCGGAGACCAGCGTCTTCGGGGTCATGCCCTTTTCCATGGCGGCAGCATAGACATAGGGCTTGAACGACGAGCCCGCCTGCCGCAGCGCGGCTGTGGCGCGGTTGAACTGGCTTTCGCCATAGTCGCGGCCGCCGACGATAGCCCTGACCGCGCCGTTGTTTTCAAGAACCACGATTGCCGCCTGGGTGACGTGATATTCCTTGCCAAACTGGCGAAGGTGGTATTCCGCGGATTCCTCCGCCGCCTTCTGGATTCCCGTATCGAGCGTAGTGCGGACGACGAGCGTATGGGTCGGCATTTTCTGCGCGACCTTCTTGACCTCATCGAAGGCCCAATCGAGGAAATAATCCGGGCTTTCCGAGCGGCCGCGATCGACCACGGTTGCGGGATTGCGCCGTGCGCCGACCACCTGGCCTTCGGTCATCAATCCGCCCTGGACGAGATTGGTGAGCACCACGTTGGCGCGGGCACGCGCTGCCGGCAGGTTGACATGCGGCGCATATTTCGCGGGCGCCTTGAAGAGCCCGGCCAGCATTGCCGCCTCCGCCAGATTGACGTCCTTGACGCTCTTGCCGAAATAGAATTCGGAAGCTGCCGCGATGCCGAACGTTCCACCGCCCATATAGGCGCGGTCGAGATATGTCTGCAGAATCTCCTTCTTGGTAAGGTTCGACTCCAGCCATAGGGCAAGGAAAGCTTCCTTGATCTTGCGGTCAAGGCTTCGCTCATTGTTGAGGAACAGATTTTTCGCCAGCTGCTGGGTAATGGTCGAGCCGCCCTGGACAACGGAATTGGCGCGCAGGTTTTCCGTCATGGCGCGCGACAGCCCGAGGAAATCAATGCCGAAATGGTCGAAGAAGCGACGGTCTTCCGTTGCAAGGACGGCCTTGATGACGTGGTCCGGCAATTCGTCAATGGGTACGGCACTGCGGTGCAGAATACCACGCTGGCCGATCTCGTTGCCGTACCGGTCGAGGAACGTCACGGCAAAGTCGTCGCGCGTGCGCCAGTTCTTTTCCGTCTCGTGAAAGGCCGGGATAGCCAGCGTCAGCATGAGCACGGAACCGACTGTACCCCAGGTGAATGCTTCGCCCAGAACTTCGAATATAGCGCGACGCCAGCCCGTGACATGGAAGCGGCGGAAGAAGATGGTGGTGTCTTCCCAGACTTCTGCAAGGCGAAAGCGCGTTTCGTAAAGGGTCGAATCGATCCAGGCATCAAGCCCAAGCAGCGGCGAGACCTTGAATCGCTTGCGTTTCTTGTCCGGCCTTGGCGCGTTCATCAAACTTCTTGCCTGCCCTGTGCTAAGCCATGCTTGCCCCTGAAGGCACATGGTTTAGCGGATATCACTTAACAGCTTCTTGAAGCGGCTGTTTAAGCTCTAATATGGTCATTTCGTCCCGCAAAAAGAATACCGCCTTTGTGATTAATGTCACAAGGGCAAGCGCTTCCGATATGGAGATTTGACCGGGACTGTTGCCAAAAAGTTTCCACTTGCAATTGCGCCTGTCCGGTGGATTGGTGTCATTTTTCCAAGTGGGAGCATAGGCATGTCCATTGAGCATTGGCTGGCATTCGTTGCAGCATCGGCAATTCTTCTCGCTATTCCGGGTCCGACGATCCTTCTCGTCATCTCCTATGCGCTTGGCCATGGCCGACGCTTTGCAGCGGCGACGGTTGCGGGTGTTGCGCTCGGTGATTTCACCGCGATGACTGCCTCCATGCTTGGCTTGGGAGCCTTGCTCGCTGCATCGGCAGCGATCTTTACCGTGCTGAAATGGGTTGGGGCTGCCTACCTTATCTATCTTGGCATCAAGCTCTGGCGTGCGCCGATCGCCAATGCTGAAACCGGCGAAACGCCGGAAAAGAACGAGAAGGCCCACCGCATCTTCCTCCACGCCTACGTGGTGACCGCTCTCAACCCCAAGAGCATCATTTTCTTCGTGGCCTTCCTGCCGCAGTTCCTCGATACGACCCGCCCGATATTCACGCAAATGGTGATCTTCGAAACGACCTTCCTCGTTCTCGCGACACTGAATGCTGCAACCTACGCCGTGATGGCATCGATGGCACGCCAGACCATCCGCAAGCCAAAGGTCCAGCGCATCGTCAATCGGACAGGCGGATCGCTGATGATCGGGGCAGGGCTCTTGGCTCTCGGCTGGAAAAAGGCGGCAGCGTGATATTCACGCCAGGACGGGCCTGCAAATGGCGCTTTTCTGCGATCCGGTGCTCACGTGCCTTAAAGTACGCTGCGCTCCGGTTCTCGAAAATCACCATTTTCGGCGCGTCTTGACCTGAATCTCAACACAGCCAAGCGCAAATAAGAAAAAGATCCCGACTAGGAAAATAATCCTTGACTGCGTAACGGTTGTCCTGTAGGTTTTAGTCATCGTCGGAAATGTGAGTCCAATACCTCGCCGGTGGATTAGCCGGGCGAGTGGATTCGTTTCGAACTCCTTCCAAGGACAATCCATGATAGTCAATTTTGCCGCCGCCATGCGCCGGCGAAGCGCATTTGCGCTGTGCCGCGAATATGGCATATCCGCTGCCGAAATCGTGCCGCTGCTCGGACTGACAGAAGGCCAGTTCCTGCGAGCGCTCAAACGCGACGGCCTTTCGTATAGCGACATGCAACAGGGAAACCGGCAGTTGCGCCTTGCCCAGCGGATCATGGATCTGCTGCGCAAGGAACTGGATACGCTTTCCTCGTTGGGTCGAGAAGCGTCGGGCAAAGCGAGGCTCGATGGCCTGGCACTTCTCGCCCGGACCATTGAACGTGTCAGCGATCTACAGGAGCGCTTTGCAACAACAAGAGCGCAAACCGTGGKTAGCCTGAGTGCCGATGAGCTTCGCGCCGTCCTGAAACGCATTGATGAAAGGATCGATCAACTTGCTGACAGCCGCGCAAGAGAACTGGTCCAGGAAGAACTTCAACGAAAGGGAATCGGTAGCGCTCGAACGGGAGTGGATTTGCCAGGGAAGGACAGCGCAACAACCGCCGAGCCGTGACTGGCAGACATGGCTGATCCTTGGTGGGCGCGGCTCCGGCAAGACCCGGATAGGCGCCGAGTGGGTCAACGGCGTCGCACAAAACTACCGGCCGTTCACTACGCGTGGTTCATGCAACATCGCGCTGGTCGGTGAAACACTGGCGGACGTGCGCGAAGTCATGCTCGATGGCCCCTCGGGTATCATGAAGGTGTCCCGCGCAGAGAGACCACGCTACGAGATGACACTGCGGCGTCTCGTTTGGTCAAACGGTGCCACGGCGGCAATGTTTTCATCGGAAGACTCGGACAGCCTGCGCGGACCGCAATTTGACGCGGCCTGGTGCGATGAGTTGTGCAAATGGAAACATGTGCAGGAGACCTGGGACATGCTGCAATTCGGCCTGCGCCTCGGGTTGAACCCGCGGCAGGTGGTGACGACAACGCCAAGACCGCTGCCATTGCTCAAGAATATGCTCGCCGATCCGGCAATTCGTGTGCGCCGCATGAAAATGCAGGAGAATGCCGCCAATCTTGCGCCGGGCTACGTCAAGCATGTGAATGGCCTTTATGGCACCCGGCTCGGGCGGCAGGAACTCGATGGCGAGTTGATCGAGGAGAGCCCGGACGCGCTGTGGTCCCGGCTGATGATGGAGAACGTGTTCTCGTCAGACGTGCCGGAACTGAAGCGCATCGTCGTTGCGATCGATCCTCCGGCCAGCGCAACGAAGAAGTCCGATGCCTGCGGTATCGTGGCGGCCGGCCTCGATGAGAACGGCATGGCCTGGGTGCTCGCTGACGAGAGTTTCGCACCGGCCAAGCCGCATGAATGGGCGAGACGGGCGATTGCGCTGTTTCACAGGCTGGAGGCCGATTTGATCATTGCCGAGGTCAATCAGGGCGGTGACATGGTGGCCGCAGTGATCGCAGCGGAGGACGATAGCGTTCCCGTGCGTTCCGTGCGGGCCAACCGCGGCAAGGCGTTGCGGGCCGAGCCGATCGCAGCACTCTACGAACAGGGCAGGGTATGGGCGTCGATCGTGACGATCTTGCTTTCCTGTTCAAGCTTCTTTCACATCTCCACCGATGGCATAGACCAAGGAGCGATCACCGATACTATTGTGCAGTTTCTGACCGCCTTGAGCGGTATTGTTGCACTTTTTGGTCGCGTCAGCGCCACGACGCTCATAACACGTAAAGAAATATAGTGTTAAAAGGCGTGAACTTGTGGCAATTCTGACAGTCACATTACCAAACGTTCATGCATCGTTCAGACAGCAACCGATAATAATGACGCCATGATGAAACACCTCTTTATCTCCCTGCCCCTTGCGGGCCTGATCTCAGTCGCTGGCGTCCTCAACGCCGGCACTGCCTTTGCTGCAGATTGCTCCTCTGTGGGGCAACGGGTGGCCGATTCGCAAGGCGGGACACTTGCGCGGGCCACCTCGGTTGTGCAGAACGGCAAGGAAGTCTGCGTCGTGGTGGTTCTGATCCCCGGCAAGGATGGCGAACGTCCGCGCCGTGTGGAAGTCGCCGTACCAGCAAGCTGATTCGCGCCGGCAAGGGAAATCCTGCATGAGAATACTCGTCGTCGAAGATGACCGTGATCTTAATCGCCAGCTCGTCGAAGCTTTGACCGATGCTGGCTATGTCGTCGACAAGGCTTCCGATGGCGAGGAGGGCCACTTTCTTGGCGATACCGAGCCTTATGACGCAGTAGTCCTCGATATCGGCCTGCCGCAAATGGATGGACTGACCGTTCTTGAAAAATGGCGCAGGGACGGGCGGGTCATGCCCGTCCTACTCCTCACCGCGCGTGACCGCTGGAGCGACAAGGTCGCCGGTATCGATGCGGGTGCTGACGACTATGTCGCCAAGCCATTCCATATCGAGGAAGTTCTGGCACGTTTGCGGGCCCTTATCCGGCGCGCTGCGGGTCATGCTTCATCGGAAATCACCTGCGGGCCACTGCGGCTCGACACCAAGACCTCCAAGGCGACAGTCAACGGCACGACACTGAAGCTTACCTCGCACGAGTTCCGGTTGTTGTCTTATCTCATGCATCACATGGACGAGGTGGTGTCCCGCACCGAGCTGGTCGAGCACTTGTATGATCAGGATTTCGATCGGGATTCTAATACGATAGAAGTGTTTGTGGGACGCCTGCGCAAGAAAATGGGAATGGATCTTATCGAGACGATCCGGGGAATGGGATACAGGATCAAGTCGCAGGACAAGTCATAGGACAGCGGGTCGTAGAACTTTTGGGCGATTCCACCCTCCCGAACGTCATCAAAAGGCAGGACAACGTGTGACAATCCCGCTGACCAGCTATCTTCCCAGCCTGCGTTCCCTGTCGCTGCGAGTCATCATGCTCTCGACGCTGTGGACCATCATCTCCTTCGTTGCCATTGCCACCATCATTTCGACGATCTACGGCGAATCGCGCCTGCAAAGCTTCAAGCAGCTGCTTTCCGCCCATCTCTTCAGCGTGATCGCTTCGGTCAGCGTCAATGACGGCACACTTGCCGGACGTCCAGACCCGGGCGAGGTTCGTTATTCGAGCCCGCTTTCCGGCTGGTATTGGTCTGTCGAACCGGTCGCCGACAATCTGAAGGGTTCGCTCAAATCCGTCTCGCTGGGTGACAGGGAGATAGACTCGCCCTCGACACTCAATGTTCCCTTCGATACGTCGTTTCAACGCTCCTATGTAGAACCGGGTCCCAACGGCCAGCAGCTTTCCGTCGTCGAAACCGAAGTTGTTCTCGACGCGGAAAACCGCGTTGCCCGGTTCAGGGTCATGGGAAATCTGAGCGAGGTCGAAGGCGAAATTGCCCATTTCCGTAACACGCTCTATTTCTATCTCGGTATATTTGCTCTGGGCGGCACGCTGATCAACGCGGCTGTGATCCTGTTCGGTCTGCGTCCACTCGACCGCGTTCGCCGTTCTCTCGCCGATATCCGCGAAGGCAAGGTCTCGCGGCTGGATGAACGTCTGCCCGACGAAATCGCGCCGCTCGCACGCGAAATGAACGCGCTGATCGAGAATAATCGCCGCATTATGGAGCGATCGCGCACTCAGGTCGGCAATCTGGCGCATTCGCTCAAAACGCCGCTCTCCGTCCTGGTAAATGAAAGCCGGACGATCGGCGGGAGCGAAGGGCGCATCGTCGCCGAGCAGAGCGAGGCGATGCAGGTCCAGGTACAGCACTATCTCCAACGCGCGCGCATAGCCGCACAGCGCGACAGCGTGGTATTTCGTGCGCCGGTCACCCCGATCCTCACCCGCCTGGTGCGGGTCACCACGAAACTCAATCCCTCAATGGATGTTCAGTTTAACAACTACATGGATGATGCGATTTTTGCCGKCGAGCAGGAAGATCTCGAAGAAGTCGTCGGCAACCTTCTGGAAAATGCAGGAAAATGGGGCCGCAGTGTTATCAGGCTTACACTCGCGAAGGTGGATAGCGGGCTCGAGATCAGCGTCGAGGACGATGGCGCGGGTCTTGCGCCAAGGCAGATCAAGGACGCGCTGACACGCGGCAAGCGACTGGATGAGAGCAAGCCGGGGACAGGCCTTGGTCTCTCGATCGTCAACGACACGGTCCGGGAATATGGCGGTACGCTGCGGCTGGAGCGGAGCCCCGAGCTCGGTGGTCTGGCTGCGCGGCTGACACTTCCGGTTGCGGCTACCTGAATCGAGCTTGCAAGCGAGCGACTAATCAGGCCATAAAAGGCTACTACAAAGGATACCCTAAAACGGACCGATGATGAAATTTCATATAGTCATTTCCCTGCTTGCCGTCGTTGCTTTAGCCGGATGTTCCACGACGTCGGCGCCCAAGAGCAACGGCGGGAGCACGCTGAGCAAACTGACAGGTGGCTCGAAACAACCCGCCACAACTGGGGTCCTTGCGGCGCTCGGCAATGGTTTGATCGGAAACAATCCATCTCTGGACCCATCGGATCGCAAGCGGGCCTTGCAAGCCGAATACCAGGCGCTTGAATATTCTCCTGCCGGCAAGACGGTCGAATGGAAAAACAGCAGCGGCAGTCGCTCAGGTGAGGTCGTCGCGGCGCAACCTTACCAGGTTGGCTCGCAAAATTGCCGACAATATACGCACACGGTGCGGATCGACGGTACACCGCAATCAGCACGTGGTACTGCTTGCCGGAACGAGGACGGCAGCTGGACACCTTTGACCTAAGGTCCGGACGCCCCTAGTCCATCACTTTTTAGTCGGACGAAATCGGCCGCGAGCACCCCTCGCGGCTGATTGCATTTATTCGATCTTTTTCTCCGTTATTTCAGGGCTTCATTTCATGGCTGCTTCAGCATTGAACGGGTATTCCTACCAACTCCGCATATTATCGAACATCAAGGCGAATGAGGTTTTGCTTGCTGCCTTGAAGCTGGCAAATCCAAGCGGGGACAACCGGCAATGGATAGCAAATCTAGAGGCAGAAAATTGTGAGCTGAAATCCTGGTCGACGCTTTACGAGCCTTTCCAGCTCTGGTTTGCATTGAAATATCGCCCGGACCAACCACGCGTGCCCGCCGGCAACCCCGATGGCGGACAGTGGACGGACGACGGTGGAGGAAGTGGTGGAACTGGGGGAAGCGCAACGGGCGGTTCTCGGCTCGTCTCCGGTCGTGGGCGGTTTGGTGGCGCGATTGCGAAGAAGCCGGGGACCGGCCCGACAACGCCCGATGGGACGTCGGTTCAACTTGCGCAAACGGGTGGTGGTGGCCGGCGGAGTGGATCGTCATCCGGCCGGATGATCGGCGGACGGCGCATTCAAACGACGCCGCAGGAAGAGACACGTATCCAACTCTCAGCGATGAATGCCGAGGCGGCGGTGCGCCGGGTACAAGAGCGCGATCCAAACTGGAAGCCACGACCCGGCCGCTATGACAGCGCCGAAGGTGAAATCCGCAACAACAATGAGCGCATAACCCGCGAAGCGGACTACCGGATGATGGAGCTTGGGCGCGGTGCACAACCGGTTTACGAATGAACACCCTATGGCTTTCGTACTGTGCAGAACTATGCGGGATTCCGCCAAAGTATATGAGACGGCCTTCGCGATGCGGGCTATAAGGATGTCCATGTTTTTATGCGCGGCAGTGCCGTGACGGGTCGAACCTTCAAACAGAACTCACCTTTCGATGGCGCCAAACCGAGCGATTACGATCTCGCGCTGGTCAGCCCATCCATGTGGCGGAGGTTGAACGATCTGGCGACGCCAATGCGGAGCGGTCGAACACGTACAGAAGAACTGGACGATGATTCTGCAAATGGGCTCGGCATTGGTAGCCTGCAGCGTTCCTTACGTGCACTGACAGGTCGAAAGTTGTCGTTCATGATCTATCGCTCAGAGCTGGATATCGCGAATCGACCGGGAGAATATGCACGAATAGAGTTAATACTTGAATGATAGGAAGTATCAATGGGAACAGATATACTATTTGGTATTTATTCGGAAGATATGGAAGAGATAAAAGAGTTATTGGAAGATATTCTTGGCAGAGAGCTTGAGGCCCGCGAGAGCCTTCACAAGGGTGAGTACTACTGCCTTGGTGTGTTTGAGGATTTTCTGTATTTGCAGGATAACGAAAATATTGAAGACGGGGAGACGGTTGAAGATGAATTCCCGGAATATCCTCTCATTCTCTATATAAATGACGCAGATGAGTATCCGCATTATCTTTCTGCGATTGAAAAGCGGTCTGATATTTTTGTGAAGTTGCGAACTGAACAATGGGATCCCCAAGGTTGATCCTTTGTGTTTGGGCGGGAAGTGACGGAGCTATGAACACCGCCAACCTTTGCGGCGAATTGCCCTATCAATTTAAATCCATTTGGATTTTACGCGGGGGTGGGGGTATGTCTCAGCCATGGTTTTCTGGATTTCCGCTGCTGTTCTGACCGTAGTTGCGACGCTGCTTGTGCTTTTGCCATTGACGCGACGCGTTCAAGCGCCCGTGTCGGACAATCAATATGATGTCGAGGTCTATCGCGATCAGCTGCGCGAGCTTGACGCCGATGAAAAGCGCGGTCTTATCGACCCCGTCAGCAGCGAACAGGCACGCGCCGAAATCGGCCGCCGCCTTCTCAAATCGGCCAAGGCCGTGGAGGACGACAAGGCGATTGTCCGGCCAACGAAAAGCGCGACTCGCGAATGGCTTACGCTTGCAACTGTTCTTGCCATCCCGTTGATTTCGTGGGGTATATACACCAAGCTCGGCTCTCCAGATTTGCCGGCTCAACCACTCGCGGAGCGGCTTGCGAAGCCCGCGGATCAAAGCACACCAGCCGAATTGGTTGCCCGCGCCGAGGCGCATCTTGCGCTCAACCCCGATGACGGGCAGGGCTGGGAAGTGCTCGCGCCGATCTATATGCGGATGGGGCGGCCCGGAGATGCTGTTGCCGCGTATCAAAACTCCATAAGATTGAATGGTGACAGTGCGGGCCGGCAACTCGGCCTGGGGCAAGCCTTGGCTGCAGAGACTGGTGGTAAGATCACCGCCCGCGCGGAGGAAGCCTTCCAGCGCGCAATGACGCTTGATCCAAAAGACATGCGGCCGCAGTTTTATATCATTGATGGCTGGATGCAGCAGGGCCGCCTGCCAGAGGCGCGTGACCTGATCCGCAAGCTGTTGGCGGAAGCGCCTGCGGATGTTCCGTGGCGCGATCAGGCACAAGCCGCCTTGACGAGGCTAGATCATGAGATCTCCGGTGATGCGCCAGACGTCAGCGATGTCGAGAAAACCGGTCCCGACGCCTCGCAAGTCGAAGCTGCTGCGGGCATGAACAACCAGGACCGCGCTGCGATGATCGAAGGCATGGTTGCGAACCTTGCCGAAAAATTGAAACAATCGCCTGATGATATCGAAGGCTGGGAGCGGCTTGTCCGATCCTATGTAGTTCTCAACCGGCCCAATGATGCATTGGAAGCGCTGGGCCGGGCGAGAAAAGTGCTGAGTGCAGACAAGCTTGCGCGGCTCGATGCGGTGGCCAACGAGCTTGGCCTTGCCGACGAACCGGATAAACCGGAGAACAATTGATGACGCGCAAACAGAAGCGGCTTTCGGTGATCGGGGGAGGGCTGTTCGTCCTGGCGGTCGCAGCGGCACTGGTGCTATTCGCGCTGCAGCAGAAGATCGCATTCTTTCGCATGCCGTCCGACATTCAGACGTCCGATGTCGAATCGGAGTCGCGCTTCCGCCTTGGCGGGCTGGTCGAAAAGGGCAGCGTCGTACGCGGCGATGGCACGAGGATCAGTTTTTCTGTCACCGATCATGTCAAAAGCGTTCCCGTAACCTATGATGGTATCCTGCCTGATCTTTTTCGTGAAGATCAGGGCGTCGTGATCGAAGGCAAGTTTATGCCTGGCGGCGCGTTTGTGGCCGACAGTGTGCTCGCCAAACACGATGAGAACTATATGCCGAAGGAAGTTGCCGACAGCCTGAAAGCCAAGGGCGTCTGGCAGGGAGGGAGCAAGCAGTGACCGTCGAACTCGGACATTTCGCCCTGGTGCTGGCCCTGGCGCTTTCGATTATCCAGGCTGTGCTGCCGGTGCTTGGCGCACGCCGCAATGACGACCGCATGATGGCTGTTGCGGTGCCGACTTCGTTTACTGTGTTCGCCCTGATTGCGCTGTCTTTTGCGGCACTGACCTCCGCGCATGTGCTTTCCGACTTTTCCGTACAAAACGTCTTTGAAAATTCACACTCGCAAAAGCCGCTGCTCTATAAATTCACAGGTGTATGGGGCAATCACGAAGGCTCGATGCTGCTTTGGGTTTTGATCCTCAGCTTCTTCACTGCACTCGTCGCCTTCTTCGGCAATAATCTGCCTCCCACGTTAAAAGCCAACGTCCTCGGCGTGCAGGCCTGGATCGGCAGCGCTTTTCTGCTGTTCATTGTCGGCACGTCCAATCCGTTCGCGCGGCTCAATCCGGCGCCCATTGAAGGTCAGGACTTGAACCCCATCCTCCAGGATATCGGCCTCGCGATACACCCGCCCATGCTCTATCTCGGCTATGTCGGTTTCTCGGTCTGCTTCTCCTTTGCGGTTGCAGCTCTGATAGACGGCCGCATCGATGCGGCGTGGGCACGCTGGGTACGTCCCTGGACACTGACCGCCTGGATATTCCTGACCGGCGGTATCGCCATGGGTTCCTATTGGGCTTACTACGAACTCGGATRGGGTGGATGGTGGTTCTGGGATCCGGTCGAAAACGCGTCGTTCATGCCTTGGCTAGCTGGTACGGCGTTGTTGCATTCGGCGCTGGTCATGGAAAAGCGATCGGCACTGAAAATCTGGACCGTTCTCCTTGCCATTCTGACTTTTTCCCTGTCGCTGCTTGGTACATTCCTCGTTCGCTCGGGCGTGCTGACGTCAGTCCATACATTCGCCACCGATCCGGGGCGTGGCCTGTTCATCCTCGCAATCCTTGTGCTGTTCATTGGCGGATCGCTGGCGCTCTTCGCCTGGCGGGCGCAGACGCTGGCGCCCGGCGGGCTGTTTCAGCCGATTTCGCGCGAGGGCGCGCTGGTCTTTAATAACCTGTTTCTGACCACCGCCGCCGCTACCGTATTGATCGGCACGCTCTACCCTCTGCTGCTGGAATCGCTGACCGGCGAGAAGATCTCTGTCGGCGCACCGTTCTTTAATCTGACATTTGGCCCGTTGATGATCCCACTGCTTGCAGCCGTTCCATTTGGACCGCTGCTGGCTTGGAAGCGCGGCGATATCCTCGCCGTAGCGCAGAGATTGATGACGGCTTTTTTCGTGGCGCTGCTTGTCGTCGCTTTCGTCCTCTACAAGACCTCGGCTTCCGGCGTGCTCGCCGCCTTTGGCATCGGCCTTGCCGTTTGGCTGATGCTCGGCGCAGTAACCGATCTATCGCTCAAGGCCGGGATCGGCAAGACCTCCTTTCGCGGGATGGCGCAGCGTATCATGGGCCTGCCGCGCTCGGTATTTGGCACCACCTTTGCGCATTTCGGTCTTGGCATCACGCTGCTTGGCATTGTTGCCACGACGACCTTTGCAACCGAAAGCGTATTGGTGATGAAGCCGGGCGACGGCATTCGGGCTGGTGGATATACGCTCCGGTTTGATCGCGTCGATGCTGTCAAAGGTTCGAACTACACCGAGGACCAGGGCACGTTCACGATCCTGAACGACGAGGGGCAGCCGGTGACCGATCTTGTCTCGGCCAAGCGTTTCTTTCCCGTTCGCAAGATGCAGACGACCGAGGCGGGCATCAAGACATTCATGTTCAGCCAACTTTATGTTTCGCTCGGCGATGCGGCCAAGGATGGCGGTATCGTGGTCAGGATCTGGTGGAAGCCCCTGGTGACGCTGATCTGGCTTGGTGGCGTGGTAATGATGATTGGTGGCGGCATGTCATTGCTCGACCGGCGTCTGCGCATCGGCGCACCCGCCAAAGCAAAATTGGGCAAATCCAAGCCGCGACCCGCGCGAGCTACCTCATGAGACCGATGTTAGCAGCCTTGGCCCTCGGCTTGGCACTTTGCTTTGCTGCGACCGGCGCGCAAGCTCTGTCGCCCGACGAAATGCTGTCCAATCCTGTGCTCGAAAAGCGCGCACGTACCATCTCCGCGGAATTGCGCTGCATGGTGTGCCAGAACGAATCCATCGACGATTCGAATGCCGATCTCGCTCGTGATCTACGCGTTCTGGTTCGCGAAAGGCTGGTGGCTGGCGATACGGACGAGCAGGTACTGGCGTTCCTCGTCGCGCGCTACGGCGAGTTTGTCCTGCTCAGGCCGCGCTTGCAGATGAGCACGCTGTTGCTTTGGGGTTTCCCGATCGTTGTTCTGCTTGCTGGCGGCGCTGCGATCATCCTGTCGATCCGCCGGCGCCGCGCGACTTCGGTGGAAATGACGCCGCTTTCAGAGAGCGAGAAGAAGCAGCTGAAGAAGCTCTTCGCTGCATCAGGCGAATGATCGTCAGCCCTTCGCGGGCAACATGCGCGTCAGCACGCGGTCCTTCAGCACGTAATGATGCAATAGCGCCGCGACGGCGTGAATTCCAGCGATGATGATGATCGCCCAAGCGACGTTGTTGTGTAGCCAGCCAAAAGTTGACCGAAGACCGGGCGCCAGAGCGACGTGTGGAATGGTGAAGAGGCCAAAGAAGGCGAAAGGCTCGTTCTGCACCCACCGGAACAGGAAGCCGAGTGCCACTTGCAGGCACAGCAAAACGTAAAGCGCGATATGGACGGTCTTGGCGACAATTGCTTGAAGACCGGTCGTTGCGGGTGGCAGCCGACGCCCTTGCGCCAAACGCCAAACGATACGCGTGGCTATAATCGCGGCGAGCGAAATCCCGAGCGAAATATGCAGCGTTTGCAATTCCCCGCGCAGTGCTGTTCCTCTAGGTAACCCCCCCCCGTCTCGGCACTGGCAAAAAGCGAAACMACCAGGACCGCTGTCAGCCAATGCAGGATTATCGTCACACGGTCATAAACTTGCCGCGTTGATTGCGCAGCTGCGGTGCGGACACCTGGATTTGGCATGATATTTACTCCTGAAATCACAATCTGGAATAGAACACGCGAAACCGTCGATTATTCGGGCGAGAATGTAAAATGTATTATTGGTAATGGTTTGCGGCGTGAGGTCAGGCTTCCTGACGACCCTTCAAGACCACACTGACATTGCGCGCGTGAACGGATTCGTAGGGCGCGTAATAGCTGATCGCACCCGAGGCGAAATCCTCTGCAACGAAGGTTCTGAGATCTTGTTCCGCCAGTTCCGGTTCGTGGGGCAGGCGCAGTAACTTGGTTACGTAATTGTGTGTGGCCGCGATCAATTCCGGTCCGTAACCGCCCGCAATGATCATTTCCTCCGCACCATGATTGGGCAGGATTTTTTCGATATCCCACGTCGCCATGCGCTCCAGGTCGCGCAAATGATGTTCCAGCCGTTTCGGTTCGGCGACGTAAGTGATCGGCTCTTCGAGCGCATCGCCGGCCAGCATCAGCTTGCGCTGCGGCAGGATCAGCATTGTCCCGTCATGACTGTGAATGTCGACATGACGCAGTTCCACTTCGATGTCGCCGACTTTCAAGCTCAGTTCTGTCTCGAAGGTGCTGTTCGGCATGATGAGCGGTTTGATTGGCGGGTTGTCGTTCTCCAGCCGTTCACGATTGCTGTGCATTGCTTGCGCGGTCAGCGCATTAGCGATGATCTCGCAGTCGGCAAAGACTTCGTTCCCGGCTACGTGATCCACGTGCCAGTGGCTGAGCACGACCTTGATATGATTGACTCCAAGCTTCTCCAACGTTTCGCGGATAATCCTCGCATGGGGCAGCGAAATGCTGGTATCGTAAACCAGCGCTTCACCGCCAGACACGATCGCATAGGAGCAAACGCCCAGCGAATAGGCGCCGTCGTCAAGCCAGTTTGGCTTGTCCGAGTAAGCCCGCACGCCTTCCATTCGGCCATCATAGAAGGCGAGAACCCCCGGATAGGGCTGGTGAACGCGCATAGTCGATCCGAGCGGCGGCATGATGATTAAACTCCAAATGATGACAATGACTAATCGAACTTCTCGGCGAAAGGCGAAGGATACAACCTACAGTATATGGATTGGCGCAACAACGGATCATATATTGTCAGGCAATGGAAAAATTACGCGTGTAAACTAATTATTTTCGTTGCGTCATATATCAGATTGCTATATCTGGGCGATACCGAAGTTTAAATATTACATTAATAATATACACAGCTGCCCAAGATTTTGCGGCTCATATTACGATTTAACATGCAAGCCCGATATATGCACCCAAAAGTTGCAGTATATTTCGTAAGCACACCATTAACGCGCACATATTATTCACATTAAATATTTTAGAGAGATTGATAATGAGAAAATTGATATTGGGATTAAGTTCATATTCCAAGTCAGAGTGTCTGCCGGATTCTGTCGGAACGTTCGCAGCGTGCAGTCTGGGGTTCATCCTGATGACGGGAATGATGGGGACGGCGCATGCCCAGGCAAGCAAGCCTATCGTATTGGGCGATGCGAATACCAAAGGGACAGGTCTCGATTCAGTCACTGTCGGTAACGGTGCGCAAAGTACGTCGAAGGACAATATTGCTATCGGCCGCGATGCGCAGGCGGGTTTTGTAGCACCGGCGGGCAGTGCCTTGGAGACTGACAAGCCGGATACGGATCTGAGGGCAATTGCAATTGGCGCAGGAACAAAGGCCCTCGAGCAGGACACGATTGCGATCGGGTTCGGGGCTCTGGCGGAAGACAAGATGACCGGTGCGGTCGCCCTCGGTGCCAATGCGAAAGCATACCTCCTTGGTGGTGTGGCGATCGGCTCTAATTCGGTCACAGACACTGCTGCTGTTTCAACGGCAAATGTGACGATCAATGGCAACCAATATAATTTCGCGGGCAATTCAGCCTACAGCCAAATCAGTATCGGCAACGCAATCCAAAAGCGGCAACTGACCAATATGGCTGCTGGCCAGATCAATGCGGGGAGTACAGACGGCGTCAACGGCTCCCAGCTCTTTGCCACCAATTCGGCCCTCGGCACATTGGGGGGGAGGGTGACTGTCAACGAGACGAACATCAGCAAGAACACAGGCGACATCACCAATATTACGAACGGGAAAGCGGGACTCGTGCAGCAGGCGGGGCCGGGGGCAAACATCACGGTTGCTATGGGCCTCGATGGTGCGGCAATCGATATTGCGGGAACTACTGCCGGCAAGAAAGGACCACGGAGGCTGATCAATCTGTCGGCAGGCGTCGACGATACGGACGCGGTCAATATTGGTCAGTTAAAGGCGGTTGACAGCCGGGTGGCGACGAACACCACCAACATCGCCAACAACACGAATGCCATTACAAACATTGATGCGTCGGTTAAAGGCCTGAAAGACGATGCACTGCAGTGGGATCCGGCTCTCTTGGCGTTCTCGGCCAAGCACGGCACCGACGCCACGAGCAAGATCGCCAATATCAAGGCGGGCACGGACGATACGGACGCGGTCAATTTCGGGCAGTTGAAAGGTCTGGCGGGCGCCGGAAAAAAGCTTGGCGATGTGGCCGTGAAATACGTTTGGGATGACAAGAACGGCAACGGTGAGCTCGACGCAGGCGAAGTTGTCGATTACGACAAGGTCAAGCTCGCCGGTGCCGGGGCAAAGGGCACAGTGATCTCAAATCTCGGCAATGGCGCTGTCAACGCAACCTCGATGGAGGCCGTCAACGGCTCGCAGATATTCGGGATGGCAAGTGCCTTTGGCGGTGGCGCGGGTTTACCGGTCGGTCCAGTCTTGCGTGAGCAAATCCCCAAAGAGGCAAACGTGCAGCTATCCTATAAAGATACCGCAGAAGCGCCCCTTGTCTTTGAAGCGCCTTTGAAAGGCCTATCGGCAGCGCTTACCGCAATAAAATGATTGAGTGAAGCTGCCCCAGCTTCCGCAGAACCTTACAAATTTGTCATAATGCGGAAATGGCTGGGTAACCTTCCTATCTGTATCACTGGTATTACAAGACGATCCAAGATCGATCAGATGTCCAAGGAGATACATTCATGCCGAACATTCGTAAGTCCTCTGTTTACCGCGCGGGCATTGCCGCCGCCCTGTTGTCCTCGGCTCTCGTCGGGGGCCTTCTGGCGACCGGACCGCTTAGCGCTATTGTCCCAGCGCAGGCCGAGGCTGTGCGTGTAGATGCTCCCCAGCAGCCCGGCTTCGCTGATGTTGTCGAAAAGGTCAGTCCCGCTGTCGTCAGCGTTCGCGTCAAGAGCGCCATCCACGATACAGCCGATGACGGCACGGGCTTTCCCGGGATGGATCAGCTTCCCGATGACAATCCCATGAAGCGCTTCTTCTTTGAGTTTGGCCAGGGCCAGCAGGGTCAGCAGGGAAAGCGCGGTATGGAACAGCGTAAGTCGCAACGCGACCAAAACCATCCCGACCGCATTCGCCCGACTGCACAGGGTTCTGGCTTCTTTATCTCTGAAGACGGCTATCTCGTCACCAACAATCACGTGGTTGAAGATGGCTCGGCATATACTGTCGTCCTCAATGACGGCACCGAGCTCGATGCCAAGCTGATCGGCAAGGACAAGCGCACTGATCTCGCGGTGCTCAAGGTCGATGACAAACGCAAATTCACCTATGTAAACTTCGGTGACGACAACCAGGTTCGCGTCGGACAGTGGGTCGTTGCTGTTGGTAATCCGTTCGGCCTTGGCGGCACTGTAACAGCTGGTATCGTCTCGGCCCGCGGCCGCGATATCGGTGCAGGTCCTTATGATGACTTCCTGCAGATCGACGCTGCCGTCAACCGGGGCAATTCCGGCGGTCCAGCCTTCAATCTGAACGGTGAAGTTGTCGGCATCAATACGGCGATCTTCTCGCCTTCGGGGGGCAGTGTTGGTATTGCGTTTGCCATCCCGGCGACGACCGCCAAGAATGTTGTCGATCAGCTGATCAAGACCGGCTCGGTTTCGCGTGGCTGGATTGGTGTCCAGATCCAGCCGGTCAGCAAGGAAATCGCTGAATCTCTCGGCCTCGCCGAAGAAAAAGGCGCACTTGTTGCAGAGCCGCAGGCCGATGGTCCTGCAGCGAAGGCTGGCGTGGCCGCCGGTGATGTGATCACTGCAGTCAATGGTGACAAGGTCGCTGATCCGCGTGATCTTGCCAAGAAGATTGCGGCAATCAGCGCCGGCAAGGATGCCGAGCTCACAGTCTGGCGCAAGGGCGAGGCGAAGTCGCTCAACGTCGCGATCAAGCCATACCCGCAGGACGACCAGCAGGCCAATGCTGCTCCGCAGCAGGAAGAACAGGCAAAGCCTTCGGCTCTCGACGACTACGGCCTGACAGTCATGCCATCCGATGATGGCAAGGGTGTTGTGGTGACGGATATTGACCGCCAGGGCGATGCTGCCGACAAGGGTATCACGACAGGCGATATCATTGTCTCGGTCAACAACAAGCCGGTGAAGACCGGTGCGGAAATTGAAACTGCGATTGCAGATGCATCGAAGACCGGGCGTAAGGCCGTTCTTCTCCAGGTGCAGACCAATGACCAGTCGCGCTTTGTGGCTCTGCCTATCAACCAGGGTTGATCCACACGAGATAAGGGTTGCGGCGGCGCTGCATCCCCCACCCCGTCAGCGCCAAAGCACAATAGGGCGGCAGATCCTTCGATAACTCTGCCGCCCGCTTTTTCTTTCTGCGATGTGCGATACTTCACTCATTCACCAAAACCGGCTTAATGTACTGCCATGAAGATTCTTGTGATCGAAGATGACCGCGAAGCGGCCCGTTATCTGGAGAAGGCTTTCGCCGAGGCGGGGCATTCGGCGGATATCGCTGGCGATGGCGAAACCGGCTATACGCTGGCGGAGCAGGGAACTTACGACGCCCTTGTCGTTGATCGTATGCTGCCGCGCCGCGACGGCCTATCCGTGGTTGCGGCTCTGCGCGCTCAAGGCAATGATACGCCGGCGCTGATCCTCTCTGCACTCGGTCAGGTTGATGATCGTGTCACCGGCCTCAGGGCGGGCGGCGACGATTACCTTACCAAGCCTTACGCCTTCTCCGAGCTCTTGGCCCGCATCGAAGTCCTGCAAAGGCGATCGAGCCCGAAAGAGGCGGAAACTGTCTATCGCGTTGGCGATCTCGAACTCGACCGTCTATCGCATACCGCCAAACGGGCAGGTCAAGTCATCATCCTCCAGCCGCGCGAATTCCGTCTGCTCGAATATCTGATGCGCCATTCCGGACAGGTCGTAACGCGAACAATGCTACTGGAGCATGTCTGGGATTATCACTTCGATCCCCAGACCAATGTCATCGATGTGCATGTCTCGCGCTTGCGTGGCAAGATTGAGAAGGGCTTCGAAACGCCCCTTCTGCACACGGTGCGTGGAGCCGGCTACATGCTGAAAGCGGCTGCCGGAACCAATGCATGAGCCGTTTTCGTGCCATGATGAAAATGACAGCCGTGCGGCTGTCAGCACTATATCTCATACTATTCACGATCTGCGCGCTGGTGCTGGTATTCTATATCACCAGTTCCTCCGTCCGGCTTTTGACGACGCAGACTGAGACGGCCATCAATGAAGAAATCGAGAGTATCGGTCAGGTCTATCAACGGGGCGGTATTGTCGGCCTCGTGCGAACGATCGATCGGCGCGGACGTCAGCCGGGCGCTTACCTCTATCTCGTAACGGACCCCGCAGGGCGCATAGTTGCCGGCAATGTCCAGAGCATCGAGGTCGGCGTTTTGCAGACAGAGGGCTGGATAGAGCGACCCATCACCTATGAGCGGTACAATGAGGGTAGCGATCCGCAGGTCCACACGGCCATTGCCAGGGTCATCGTCATGCCGAACGGTATCAGGGTCATGGTGGGCCGCGATCTGGGTGAGCCGGAACAGGTTCGGCTGGTGGTGCGCCGCGCGCTCATGGCCGCACTCGGCATCATGGGTGTCGGTGCATTCCTGATATGGTTCTTCGTCGGACGGCGTGCGTTGCAGCGTATTGACGAAGTATCGGTCGCTTCGCAGCGCATCATGGGCGGAGATCTGGCGGGGCGGCTTCCCGTAAGCGGATCCGGAGATGAGTTCGACCGCCTGTCGGAAAATCTCAACGGGATGCTGGCGCGCATTCAGGAATTGAACGAAGGCGTCAGGCACGTTTCCGACAACATCGCTCATGATCTGAAGACGCCGCTGACGCGTATGCACAATCGCGCTGAATCGGCGCTTTCGAGCGCCAAGACAACGAAGGCTTATCGCGCCGCCATGGAAGGCATGATCAGCGACTCCGATCAGCTGATCCGTACGTTCAATGCAATCCTGATGATCTCACGCCTCGAATCTGGCTATTCGACCGAGACGATGGAGCCGATTGCACTATCGACAATTGTCGAAGACGTTTTCGAATTATACGAGCCTTCGGCCGAGGAGGCGGGCGTCAAGCTTACGCTAGGACCAATCGACGAAACGCCTGTCAAGGCGAACCGCGAGCTAATCGGCCAGACTATTTCCAATCTCGTGGACAACGCCATCAAATATGCGAGCGTCAGCGATAATCCGGTTGAAGTAACGCTGTCAGTGGAAAAGCACGACGACAAGGTCAAGGTTACTGTCGCCGACAACGGTCCCGGAATTCCGGCAGATCAGGTGGCTCGAGCGACCGAACGCTTTGTGCGTCTGGAGGAAAGCCGTTCGCAACCGGGGTCCGGATTGGGTCTCAGTCTTGCCAAGGCCGTCATGAAATTGCACGGTGRCACATTGGAGTTGACTGATAATGCGCCGGGGCTGCGGGCTGTCCTCGTTTTTCCGGTGGGAGAGGAGAATGCATGAGTTCCGGAGCGGCGGGTGCTAGTGCGCCTTTCTTTGCGCAAACCTTGCGTGATCTGGAACCATTGGATACGCAGAATGCCGAAGCTTTGCTCCGTGACCTCCTCACGCGCGCCTCGGAAAAGGAATGTGYCGGCGTCGGCACATTGACAGCCAACAAGCCTGCGGCCGCCTTTGTTGCAGCAGTCCTCGACCTCTCCCCCTATCTGCGCGCCATCCTCTTACGTCGCCCCCAAATCATCGAACCACTGTTCGAGATGCCGCTGTCCAAGCGCCTTGAGGCGCTGATGCTGGAAATTGCAGCGACGAGCGAAGGCGACAATGTCACCGAAGCCGGCCTGATGACTGCGCTTCGGCAAGCAAAGCTCAAAGGCCATGTGCTGATCGCATTGGGTGACCTGTCCGGTCAGTTCGTGACCGCGGAGACGACGCTGTGGCTCTCTCGACTTGCCGAAGAATGTCTTGGCGCCGCCGTGCGTTTTCTGCTGCGTGACGCGCACGAGGCCGGCAAGCTCAGCCTTCCTGATCTAGAGCATCCGGACAAGGAGTCCGGCTGGATCATTCTGGCGATGGGAAAATTCGGCGCATTCGAGTTGAATTATTCTTCGGATATCGACTTGATCGTCTTCATCGACGAGCGCAGTCCGGCCATCACCGATCCCTATGAATGCGTCGAGACCTTTTCACGGTTGACGCGCCGCCTTGTCCGTATCCTGCAGGATCGCACCGCCGATGGGTATGTGTTCCGTACTGATTTACGGTTGCGGCCGGATCCGGGTTCAACACCGCTGGCCATCCCGGTTGTTGCCGCGCTCAACTACTATGAAGGTCGCGGCCAGAACTGGGAACGAGCCGCCATGATCAAGGCACGGCCGGTAGCCGGAGACATTGAGGCGGGAAAGCGGTTCGTGGCAGAGCTTGCACCTTACGTCTGGCGCAAATATCTCGACTATGCCGCGATTGCCGATGTTCACTCCATCAAGCGGCAGATCCACGCGCACAAGGGGCACGGTGAGATTGCCGTGCGTGGTCACAATGTGAAACTTGGCCGGGGCGGTATTCGCGAAATCGAGTTCTTCGTACAGACGCAGCAATTGATCGCCGGTGGTCGCTTCCCGCAGCTGCGCGGTTCCAGCACTGTCGATATGCTTGGCGCCCTGCATGGCCTCGGCTGGATCAGCGAGGAGGCGCGCGACACGCTGGCGGAGAAATACGGTTTTCTGCGTGATGTCGAGCACCGCATCCAGATGATTGCGGACGAACAAACGCACATGCTGCCGGAGGACGACGAGAACTTTCTGCGTGTCGCCCACATGATGGGTTACAAGGATGGCGAGACCTTTGCCGAGGATTTTCGGGCAGCGCTTAAGACTGTCGAAACCCACTACGCCGCCCTGTTCGAGCAGGCGCAAGACCTGACAGCCGAGGCGGGCAATCTGGTGTTCACCGGTGACGTCGATGATCCCGATACATTGAAAACGCTGGAGAAATTCGGCTTTAAGCGGCCGAGCGATATCTGCCGCGTAATCCGCACCTGGCATTTTGGCCGCTATCGCGCAACGCAATCAGCGGAGGCACGCGAGCGTCTGACCGAATTGACGCCGGTGCTACTGAAGGCTTTCGGCGCGACCAGCCGCGCCGACGAGGCGCTGATGCGTTTCGATGGAATGATCAAGGGCCTGCCGGCGGGCATCCAGCTGTTCAGCCTGCTGCAATCCAATCCGCGCCTTCTCGATCTTCTTGTGCTGATCATGGGTGCAGCGCCACGGCTTGCCGACATCATCACCCGCAAGCCGCATATTTTTGACGGCATGCTCGATCCCGCAATCTTCGCTGATGTACCGACGCGCGCCTACTTGGCCGACCGGCTGGAGAGCTTTCTCGGCCCCTGCAAAGTTTACGAAGACATTCTTGATCGCCTGCGTATCTTTGCGGCCGAGCATCGCTTTCTCATCGGCATCCGGCTGTTGACAGGCGCGATCAGCGGCGGACGGGCGGGCAAGGCCTTCTCGCATCTGGCCGATCTCGTCATCGACAGGGCCCTCAAAGCCGTCATGGACGAATTTGCCAGCAAACATGGCAGCATCAGTGGCGGGCGCATTGCCATTCTTGGCATGGGGAAGCTTGGCAGCCGGGAACTGACAGCGGGGTCTGATGTCGATCTCATCCTGCTCTATGATCATGATGAGGATGCAGAGGAGTCCGATGGGGAGAAGGGGCTCGCGCCCTCGCAGTACTATATGCGTCTGACCCAGCGCCTGATCGCGGCACTCTCCGCGCCAACCTCGGAAGGCGTGCTTTACGAGGTCGACTTCCGGCTGCGCCCATCCGGCAACAAGGGGCCGGTCGCCACGCACATCGACGCCTTTCGCAAATACCAGCTAAATGACGCATGGACCTGGGAGCATATGGCGTTGACCCGCGCCAGGCCGGTTGCCGGAGATGACACGTTGTTTGCCGAAATTGAAGAGGATGTCAGTGATATCCTGGCCATGCCACGTGATCCGGCAAAGATCGCGAAGGACGTTACCGAAATGCGCGCGATGATCGAAGCAGAGAAGCCGCCGAGCGATGCGTGGGATTTGAAGCTGGTTGCCGGCGGTATCATCGACATCGAATTCATTGCGCAGTTTGCCGTGCTGACGGGGAATGTCGACGGGCCAGCGAATGGCCAACCCACGGCGGAGGTCGTTGAGAAGTTGAAACCGGACTTCGCCGATCCAGCCGTGACCGACAACCTCGTCGATGCGGCTCACCTCTATACGGGCATCACCCAGATCATTCGCCTGTGCCTGAACGGTGACGTCAAGCGCGAGGATTTCCCRCCCGGATTGTCTGAATTGCTCTGCCGCGCCTGTGATCTGCCCGATATGGAACGCGTCGAAAGCCAGCTGGCGGAGACCGCGCAATCGGTGCGGAAGACATTCGACGCCCTGCTTGCAGCAAACCGCACACAGCGCACGCGCTCCAGCTAGCAATGTCAGCCTGCGGGCGTTACTTCAAGTATGGCCAATCGAGCTTTGCCCTCGGCCGTATTGCCCACTATGACGGTTGTACCGGCCGCAACCAGAAATCCTTCGCCGACTTGCAGCGTTCGTGTATCGCTGCCCGACTTCAAGACAAGTGCGCCATCGACGGCAGCKACGTAAATGGGCTCGTTGCCGCGAACCGTATCACTGGCTCCCGTGGGCAGTGTTTTGATCCTCTGCTTGACCTTGTACGGACCGTCGATGGGTTTCTGATTACGAAAAATCACCTTGAACGGATTTGACGAATTGACATTGGCGATCATGCTTGTCGGTGCGCCGAGCGCAGTGCAAATGTCGCGGAAAGGTGCACCCGCTCGCATTATGTGTGTAGACAGATAATGCATTTCGCCTTGATCCACATTTCCTCCGGTGTGAACCGTAAGGTCAGGTATCAAGAAGGTCTGCTGCGTCGGAACCTTCGTTGTGGTACCGCCTTTATCGGCGGTCCACCAAAATCCGGTGCCCTTGATCGTCGTCACGCATTCGATGCCATCKTGCACATGGGTGGGAAACAGCCCGTTTCCCTTGACGGCAGTGATTTCATACCAGACATCCCAATTCTCTTTAATAGCTGTCGGAACGTCGCAAACACCTTCTATGACTTCGTTTGGCGCTGCTTGTTGTGCCCCAACCGGCATAGGTGGAGGGAGGGCAACAGCGCACGTCAAGAAAAGCATACATGCGAACTTCTTCAGCATGACACACCTCCCTCAATATTTCGATTGAGTATACGCTCATTAAGACTAGCTAGCAACTAATGCTGAAGTATTAGATGGGGACGGTTACCCGTCTGTTCTTTCTGGTATTCGCACAGAAACGATTGTACCGACACCTTCGGTGGAACGTATCTTCAGTGCTCCACCATGTAGTTGGGTCAACGAACGAGAAATGGCGAGACCCAATCCTGAGCCTGCGTGGGATTTTGTGAATTGATTTTCCACCTGTTCAAAGGGTTGGCCGATTTTCTTCAGCGCTTCTTTGGGAATACCGCAGCCGGTATCCTCGATAGTGAAGACAAGCGCACCCGATACTTTCCGTGCTCGAACAGAGATACGCCCGCCCGTATCGGTGAACTTCACGGCATTCGACAACAGATTGATCAATATCTGTTTTATGGCACGGCGGTCGGCATTGAGTGTAACGCTTTCCGCGATCCTGGTATCCACCTTCACGTCTTTTTCCTGTGCCTGCAGCGACACGACGCGCACGGTCTCGCGGATAAGCGGGCAAAGATCGATCTCCTCGCGATCCAGCGAGAAATGCCCGGCCTCGATCTTCGACATGTCGAGTATGTCGTTAATGACATTCAGGAGATAGTTGCCGCTGGTATGGATGTCGTGGACATATTCCACGTAGCGGTCGGAGCCGAGCGCGCCAAACGTTCCAGAATGCATGATTTCCGAAAAGCCGATAATGGCATTGAGTGGCGTACGCAATTCGTGTGACATATTGGCGAGGAATTCTGATTTCGCCCGGTTTGCCGCTTCTGCACGCTCCTTCTCGACAGCATATTTGCTGTTGAGCYCTGTAAGCTCCAGCGTACGTTCGATCTCGGATTTGCGCGCAAGGCTCAGGTCGTGAATTGTCGCCATCAAGCGGCGCTCGCTGTCGACCAATCGTTCTTCGTGCACTTTCAACTGGGTGATATCGGTACCCACCGACACGAGGCCCCCATCCTGCGTGCGGCGCTCATTGACCTGTAGCCATCGGCCGTCGGCCAACTGCCGCTCGAACGTCAGCGCGCCATTGCGACCGTGTTCATTGGCCATTCGCTTTTCCAGGGCGACAGCGCGGATCCGCGGCTCGAGCTCCTCGCGACCGATGCCTGGCAGCAGGCACTCATTGGCGAGCCCTGAATATTCGTTGAACTTGCTGTTCGACATGACCAGGCGGTTATCGGCATCCCACAGAACGAAGGTCTCCGAGATGCTTTCGATGGCCTCACGGATACGCTGATCGGCCTGTGCCGTCGCCTGAACGAAACGGTGCTGTTCGCTGACATCGACGGCGACGCCGACAAGATGCAGATCGCCGACATTTGCATCTGCAACTTGCGCTCGCACCCGCATCCATACCCAATGACCTTCCGCATGGCGCATGCGGAAGACGCGGTCCATCTGGCTTATTTCGCCGGCTGCCACCTGCGCCGCAAGGCTGTAGAGCTTGTCGTCGTCCGGATGGATGATTGACGATATGTCGCCGAGCGAGAGAATGGCGTCGTAGGCCTCGTAGCCGAGCATCTCATACATGGAGCGCGACCAGTACACCCGCCCGCGCGCCATGTCCCAGTCCCACAGGCCACAGCGGCCCCGCGCTAGTGCCGTGTCCACCCGTGCTTGTGTATGCTGGTAGAGCTCGTCCGCATCCTGCGCGCGAGCCGCTTGGCTGAAATAGGCATAGAGCACGATCAGCATGATCGTTGCCGTGCCGGCGAACATCGTGACGTTGATCGAGACAACACGACGCCAATCGGCGAAGACGGCCTCGACAGGGTGCATGACAAAGACTGAATAGGCGCCATTGCCCGAGCGGCTGAAGGCGGCGAGGGCAGGTGTGCCTTCAACTTTTACGGGCATTGCGCCGGCCCGGTCCCCAAAGAGGAAAAGCGGCTGCCCTTCGGTAACGAAACGCTCGAGATTCTTGTTACGCCAATAGTCACCACCATCGGATGAGACCACGATGTTCGCTTCATCATTCGCGATGGCAAACCACATGCCCGACGGGATCAGATCATTGGCGCGGATTTCGCTGACAATGTTCTGCAGGTCACCCACGCTCAGTTTTTGGCCGCCATTCATGCGATTGTCGATGACGCTCGCCACATGGGTTGCGGCCATGGACAAGGTTGCGCGGGCTGTACGCTCCGTGTCGTCACGCCAACCGAGAAGTGACATGGAACGCGCGAGAGCCAGTGCGAGCAGGAAGACGATGATGAGCGGTGGGATTGCGCGGCGAAGATAGGGCTCCGCGGCAAGCAGCTTGCCATAGGCGGGATCGGCGAGAAGTTTTATGTGACCCGAAAGCCGGTTGCGCCCCCGCGCATCGTTTCGGCTTTTGGCATAATTCTTCCCCGTCGGCGCGCGATACGCGTCCGCATTTGCCATTGAATGGCCCCCTCATTTTACCTTTGTAATCAGTGATTTGCTTCGGCACGCCGCACATCCGAAGCACCTGTAGTGAATCAAAACTGATTCTGCGTGTCTAGTCCCTTTGTTAAATATTTATCAATACTTATGGCGAGACAAAACTATAATCAGACGACGAGTCATAACTCCTTGAAATGACTCAATATCCCCTCGGGCAATGCCCGAGGGGATGATAAACAGGGCAGTGGATAACCCGCAGACGCCCTCTCTAGGCCAGCGTCCGCTCGACAATATCCCGCACGTCGGCCGAAAGTCCCGTCTCTCTGGCGATGGTCGCCAGCGATTCACGCGCATGTTCACGTCGCACTGGTTCGAACGATCGCCAAGAGCGCATCGCCGTCAGAAGCCGTGCGGCAAGCTGCGGGTTCTTTTTGTCGATGGTCAGGATTGTCTCGGCAAAGAACGTGTAGCCGGCACCGTCGGCGCGATTGAAACCCGTCTGATTACCGCTGGAAAATGCGCCGATCAAAGCCCGGGTGCGATTGGGATTGTCGAGCGAGAACAGCTTGTGGGTCATCAACTCACGCACCTTGTCCAGAGCCCCATTTCCCGGCTGCATCGCCTGCACCACGAACCATTTGTCCATGACGAGCGGATCATTGCCGAAACGTGCCTCGAAGGCCTGCAGCGCATGGTTTGTCGCATCGCTGTCGCCAAAGCGCTGGACGAGCACACCAAGCGCAGCAGCCCGATCTGTCATATTGTCGGCGTTTTTGAACTGCGTCGCGGCCCGCTTCGAACTACTCTCGGCGACGCTCAGATAATCGAGCAGCACGTTGCGCAGCGCTCTGCGGCCCGCTCCGGCCGCGTCCGGCTTGAACGAGCCCTCCTGCGCGAGCTCGCTATAAGTTTGCGCGAACTTCCCGGCATGTGCTTCGGCCACGGCGCTGATCAATGCATCACGGCTGCCAAGAATAGCATTCGGGTCGATATTCGCGCCAAGTTCACGCGCAATGTCGCTTTCGGACGGGATGCTAAGGCACAGCGCCCGAAACGCCTCATCCAGCGTTACGTTAAAGGCGATCTCGCCGAGGAGCTTGATCGACGAGTTCTCGATTGTCGCCGGCTTGCCGCCGCGGACGCGTTTGGCATTGCTCGTCAGCTTGGCGTTGAGCAGTTGGGTGAGGGCTTGCCAGCGCGTCACCTCATCGCCGTCGTTGCGGGCGAGGAAGGAGAGGTCGGTCCGGGTCAATTCGCTGGTAAGCGTCACCGGTGCCGAAAAGCCGCGCAGCAGTGAAGGGACCGGGCGTTCCGGGATACCCGAAAAACTGAAGCGCTCCTTGCGCTTGCGCAGATGGATGACGTCGTCCTTGACCAGACCGCCCTTGGCCGAACGCGGCCTGAGCTCACGACCTTTGGCACCGAGCAGCGCAAACTGCACGGGGATGTGCATCGGCTTTTTCGAAGTCTGGCCCGGTGTCGGCTTCAACGACTGCTCTATCTCGATTTCGAAGGTCTTGGTTGCCTGATCATAGTCGTAGGTTATGGCGAGATTGGGCGTCCCGGCCTGGTCGTACCAGAGCGCAAACTGGCTGAGATCTTCGCCCGACGCATCCTCGAAGACCTTGATGAAATCCTCGATGGTCGCGGCATCGCCATCATGGCGCTCGAAATAGAGGTCCATGCCCTTGCGGAAGAGTTCCGGCCCGAGAATGGTACGGATCATGCGCACGACCTCTGAACCTTTTTCATAGACGGTCGAGGTGTAGAAATTGTTGATCTCGCGGAACTGTCGGGGACGCACTGGGTGGGCGAGGGGCCCGGCATCTTCCGGGAACTGATGCGCCTTGAGACCCTTCACCTCGGCGATGCGCTTGACGGCGCGCGAACGCATGTCGGCGGAAAACTCATGGTCGCGGTAAACGGTCAGCCCCTCCTTCAGGCAAAGCTGGAACCAGTCGCGGCAAGTGATTCTGTTTCCTGTCCAATTGTGGAAATATTCGTGGGCGATCACCGCTTCGATTCCGGCATAATCCGTATCGGTCGCGGTGTCCGGGTCGGCCAGCACGTACTTGTCGTTAAAGACGTTGAGCCCCTTGTTTTCCATGGCGCCCATGTTGAAATCGGACACAGCGACGACATTGAACACGTCGAGATCATACTCACGGCCGAAGACATCCTCGTCCCATTTCATCGAACGCTTCAGCGCATCCATGGCATAAAGCGCGCGGGGCTCCTTGCCGTGCTCGACATAGATGCCGAGATCGACATGACGCCCCGAAGCGGTTGTGAACGTATCGGTAATCACGCCAAGATCGCCGGCGACAAGCGCGAACAGATAGGCTGGCTTCGGATGCGGATCGTGCCAGACAGCAAAATGCCGGCCGTTGGTAAGTTTGCCCTTATCTTGGGGGTTGCCATTCGACAGCAGCAATGGTGCTTCGCTGTGTTCGGCTTCGATACGCACCGTGTAAACGGAGAGCATGTCCGGCCGGTCGAGGAAATAGGTGATGCGGCGAAAACCTTCCGCCTCGCACTGGGTGCAATAAACGTCGCTCGACCGATATAGCCCGGTCAATTGCCGATTGGTGGTCGGATTGATCTCCGTGGTTATTTCGAGCGTGAAAGCGCCATTTTCCGGCAAGCCGCGAATTTCGAGACGATCTGGCGTCGCTACGTAGGCATTGTCGCCAAGGACGGCCCCGTCGAGGCGGATATCAACCAGCTTGAGGTCGTCGCCGTCCAGAATCAAAGGAGCGTCGGATGCAACACCCTCCCTGCGCTCGATCAGCAGTGTGGATTTGACGACTGTGCGCTCGGGATGGAGACTGAAATCGAGGTGGGTTTCGGGAATGAGAAAATCGGTGGGCTTGTAATCTTCCAGATGAAAAACCTGGCCGGTATCGGTACGCATCGTCTAACTGTCCTTATTGATGGCGGGGACCCTATCGATCTTTCTTGTGGCGCACAACAAATGCCGATTTGTTTGGTTCACAAACGCAACGTGAATGATTGCCCACTGGTGTGGCCGCTTAAACCATCCTAAAGATATATCAGTTTACAATTCCATACCGCCGCCGACCACTCTTTCTTCCAGGATGTAAAACCGTGTCCACTATCGTTCACCCGCGAGATGGTGAACCACTTGTCGCAGATCGTGCGCGCAGCACCAATGTCATGCTGGGAATTGGCCTCAAGGTCGCTTCGGTCTGCGTATTCGTCTGCATGTCGAGCCTCTTGAAAGCATCTGACGGTATTCCTGCAGGTCAACTGGTGTTCTTCCGCTCCTTCTTTGCGATTTTTCCGGTCATTGCCTTCATTGCGTGGCAGGGACAGATGGCTGTGGCATTCAAGACGAGCGAGCCCTTCAGCCATTTTTGGCGCGGCTTCGTCGGCGTTAGCGCCATGAGTCTCACCTTTTATGGTCTGACCAAGCTTCCTTTGCCTGAGTCCATCGCAATCAGTTACGCGACGCCGCTGCTGACCGTCGTATGCAGTGCAATTTTCCTGCGCGAAACGGTGCGGCTCTATCGCTGGTCGGCAGTGTGCTTCGGTCTTGTCGGCGTCGTCATCATCCTTTGGCCACGCATGTCGTTCTTTACTGGGGAAACAGAGTTTGGTGCGGATCAGGCTGTCGGCGCATTGGCGACACTGGGCGGTGCAGGGCTCGCCGCCATTGCTATGCTGCTCGTGCGCAAGCTGGTGCAGACGGAGCGCACACCGACCATCGTAGTTTACTTCTCCATCGCCTCAAGCGTCATTGCGCTGGTCAGCCTTCCGTTCGGCTGGGTCTGGCCGACTGCCTTCCAGGCGACCTGTCTGATCTTCGCTGGGATAGCTGGCGGCGTTGCGCAAATTCTGCTGACTGAAAGCTACCGCCATGCCGACATGTCGGCGATTGCCCCATTCGAGTATACGTCCATGTTGCTGGGGCTCGCTCTCGGCTATCTGCTGTTCGGTGATATCCCGACTGCGGAGATGATTACCGGAGCGGCAATCGTCATCAGCGCTGGCATCTTCATCATATATCGCGAGCATCGGCTCGGCCTCGCCCGGGCACGTGCCCGCAAGGTCTCGACGCCGCAGGGATAACCACTAATCTTCCTGCGCCGCCTCGCTCAGCGGGTGCAGCTGGAAAGTCTCCGGTGTCTGCGGCCGGTCATGCGGACGAATGGCGAAATCGGGACGCTCCGACGGAGCTTGTGACGCACGGCGAAGGCTGCGCCAGAACGCATAGGAACCATAGGCCGCATAGCTGATTGCCATCGTGACAAAGAAACCCGAAGGGCCATTCAGATCCATCAGCCGCCCGGCGATCTGCGGGCCAATCATGCTGCCGACACCATAAACGATGAGCAGGCCACTGGAAATCTTGACGAATTCACTGGGTTCGGCGAAGTCGTTGGCATGCGCCACATTGAGCGAATAGATCGGAAACAGCACCGTCCCGAAAACAAACATCAACGTATAGACCACCCACGGCGTGGCGGGCTGAACCATGATCATCGTCAACGATATCGCGACACCACCGAGCCCGGCCACGACCATCACGTACCGCCTGTCGACGAAGTCCGAGGCGCGGCCGATCGGGTACTGGAAAATTGCTCCACCGATCATCGAACTCGCGATCATCGTCGCAATGCCGAAGGTCGACAGGCCGATCTCGCGGCCATAGATCGCCGCGAGGAAGTTCCAGGCGCCGGCGATGATCCCCGCCAGCAGCGAACCGATCAATGCGGCGGGTGATTTCCGGTAGAGCCCGGGAAGGTCCAGCGATACCTGCGTCAGCGGGCGTGGTGACTGCGCATTTGAAAGACCTGTGGGCACCAGAGCACCAGCATAGATCAACGCCCCGATCATGAATAAAGCCTGTGTCGCGGGATCGCCGAACGGCAAAATATACTGGCCAACGAGAAGTCCGAGCATGGAAACGATCATGTAGATCGAAAACACCATGCCGCGTGTCGAATTGGTGACGCGCTCGTTCAGCCAGCTTTCGATCACCATGTAACTGCCGGCCAATGAAAAACCGGCCAGCGCCCGAAACAGCGTCCAGGCCCAGGGATCGATGATCAGGCCGTGCATCAGCATCGACATGCTGAGGAGCGTGAGGAGCACGGCAAAGACACGCACATGCCCGACACGCCGCACGAGACGGGGAACGATGATGCAACCGCCGGTGAATGCCAGCGCGTAACCGGTTCCTAGCCAACCGATGGTAGTCGGCGACCAGCCTTCCATGCCCGCGCGCAAGGGGAGCAGGATTCCCGCGAGGCCCCCTGCCGTCAGCATCAGAAAGGTGCTGGTCAATAACGCCGCGATCGGCAAGAGCTGGCGAAACATATATGTATCCTGCGTTTCAATGCCCGAAACTACAGGCTTGGATTGGCTCGCGAGCCTGAAATTACGACACGGCCATTCCAGTTTTGCGCCAATCTAGTCCGTCAATGCACGCAGTCGTATTTTGACGTTGACGAAATCGCGCCAGGCGAAGCGCTTTTGGGCAGGATTTCGCAAAAGATAAGCCGGATGCAGTGTCGGCATTACCGGTATCTGGATGCCGGACGTGGTCAAATGGGCTTTCCAGTTTCCGCGCAGGCGCAAAATCCCTTCCGTCGCATTGGTAAGCGCTTTGGCCGCTGGGCCACCGAGCGCGACGAGCAGCCTTGGATTGGCGAGCTCGATCTGCCGCTCGAAGAATGGGCGGCAAATTTCCGTTTCAAGCGGCGTTGGCGTGCGGTTGCCAGGTGGACGCCATGGAATGGTATTGGCGATATAGACACTGGTCCGGTCGAGGCCGATGGCCGCGAACATGCGGTCGAGCAATTGCCCCGAACGGCCGATGAACGGCACGCCTTCGAGATCTTCTTCACGGCCCGGTGCTTCACCGACGAACATGATCGGAGCCGCAGGATTGCCGTCGGCGAACACGAGGTTCTTGGCGGTGAATTTCAAGTTGCAGCCGTCGAATGCGGCGAGCTGCTCGCGCAGTTCCTCCAGCGTAGCAGCACTTGAAGCCATCTGCCGCGCCATCGCAATTTTGGCATCGTCGGGGACTGAGGTCTTGCTGAGGATGGATGGAGCCGGTTGGCTAGTTGCCGGTTGCTCAGGTCGCTGCTGCTGCGAAGGTCGAGCGGCCTGCGCCGGCGAAGCCGCGACACGCTTTGCCTCGATTTGGGAGAAGCGATCGACCGGCGCATCTTCGAGCGGCGTATCGACGCCGGCCTCGGCATAGAAATGCAGCAGTTCGCGCAAATTGGTCAAGCGATAATCCTTTTGTCTCTGAAGTCGCAAATTGCCGGCACAATTGCAAGGTCAGGAGGAAGGAATGCGTGGCTCCTGCACCAGATAAAAGACGCGTTTGGGTGTGAAATCGGCAATAGGAAAATCAAAGCTCGCACCAAAACCGGGATCGATCTTGCCATCCCGGAACACCATACGATCATAGGGCTCGAAGTCGTCGCTGAAAGTGCCGTAACCGGTCGATTTGATCATGCCCCTCTTGTCACCTGGCTGGTAGAAGGAAAGACCATCGCCATAATCGCTTGGCACGTTAAGCTGTTCCTGCAGTTCAAACTCGAACTCGACCCAGGGATGACCGCTGCTGTTGGTGGCCCGGACGCGCAGATAGAATAGAATCCCGGCATCCTCGCTCGGGTTAAGTTGCGCTACTTTTTCGGTGCGAATGATGAGTGTGGTTGGCGTTACCGAGGGGAATTCTTCCGTAAGGATGATTGGATCCTGCATCGTTCCTGTGCCACTGATGGACCGAATGATGAAGCCGCCAAGCTCATCGGAAAATGAGTAGGGCCCCGCAGTCCAAAGCCGCGGATCTTCTTGTGCCGATCCTCTCGAAACGTAACCGACGAAAAGCACGCAGATGGCCACCATGCCACGCAGCATCCAGTCCGTGCGGTATCGTTTCATCAGGTC
>NZ_JBFUMG010000006.1:0-33983 GCF_054049495.1 Phyllobacterium sp. P5_D12
ATCTATAACAGGAAGAAATGGAATAACTGATCCGTCCTGATATAAATATTTTGCCAGGACCGGAAGCAGCAACGAGGGAACTCTGCGGGTGGAAAGCATGGACAATGAAGTGTCGTTACCGCGGGATTTCGACGCGCTGCGTACAATGATCCTCGATCGTCGCGAGATGCTGCCGAAGCGTCTGGCGCAGATCGCGGCCTATGCCTTAAGCAATCCCGACGAGATCGCCTTCGGCACGGCGGCAAGCATTGCCCAGACGGCGGGCGTTCAGCCTTCAACGTTGATCCGCTTTGCCCAGCATCTCGGTTTCGACGGTTTCACCAGCCTGCAATCGGTATTCCGCGAACGGTTGCGCGAGCGGCAGGTTTCCTATGAGGAGCGGCTGTCGGCGCTGCGCGGCGACACGCACGGCCTTTCCAAAAACCGCGTCATCCTCAACGGATTTTTGACCGCAGCCAGCCATTCAATCGAGACGATTTCGCATAATGTCGAAGAGGACGTGTTGGCTAGCGCGGTAGATATCCTGGCGGGAGCCGAGACGATCTATCTGCTGGCGCGGCGCCGTTCCTATCCGATCACCGCCTATATGGCCTACGCCTTCGGCAAGCTGAAAATCCGCAACCAGTTGATCGAATCGACAGCTGGTATCGATCCGGAAATCCTCTCCTTTGCCAAGCCGACCGACGCCGCCATCGCCATCAGCTTTTCGCCCTATGCCTCGGCGACAATCGAGCATGCGGCTGCACTGGCCGCACGCAATGTGCCCGTCGTCGCCATTACCGACAGTGCGTTTTCGCCGCTCGCCCAGTCTGCCAAGGTATGGTTCGAAGCGGCGGAAGGGGATTTCTCCGGGTTCCGGTCGCTATCGGGAACAATGGCGCTCGCCATGGCGCTTACGGTCAGCGTGGCGGAGAAGCGGCGGAGTTTCTAGGCAGCGTCGCGGATAGACACCACAATAATCTTTCCAAGCTCCGACAGAGCTGCCTGCATGATCGCAAGTTTACTGGGATGGTCAGGATCAAGCAGTCGCCTGGCTTCGGCTTCATTTTTGCCAAGACGCCGCGCAAGTTCAGATTTTGACAAACCAGATGCATTGAACGCTTCGATCAGCGCAAGTTTCATCGCGTCATCGGCAGGAACTGCTACATCCTCCAGTCCTCTCGCTTTTGCGCGCGGAAGGGGAAGTCCATCGACAAGATAACCTCGCAGGGCGAGGCCCAACGCCTCGGCAGCACTAGCGAGAGCTTCCTTACGATCCTTGCCGTGTGTGATTGCTTCGGGCACGTCTGGAAATGTTACCAGAAAGCCATCATCCGGATCAGATTCAAGCTTTGCTTTGTAAATATATTCCATTGAAACTCCTTGCTGAAAATGCGGCCGACTTCAGATTTCCAGTTGCCTTTGAATGAGTTTCACGTATCCGGGGTTCATCTCACCGTCTTGGATGATTGTTGTTTTTTCACCCAGCTTTACGCGCATGTGAGAACCTTTGCCTTTATCCACGAAAATCTCGAAGGTTTTGCCTTGCTCGCGGGCAATCTTTCGCAGTTCTCTGAGTAATTGGTCACGCTTCATTCAAGCACTTCACATCAAGCACATTCGCACAAAAGACATGCGTATCACAACGAAATTCGTACAAATATGTACGAATTCTGAAGGTATGCCACGCGCGGAGCCGGAACAATTCGACTATAGGCTAAGTGGGTGATCGAGTTCACGCGAACTGGCGTGCAGCAGAGAAAGATAAAAAGAACAGACATTCCATATTGACGATTCGATAGAATTATTATTTCATATAGGAAAATTCCTGGCCTTTGTGTGCTGGAGTTTATCAGTCTATCGGGAGGATATCATGGACAGAGCTGATACGGGCCACGCGCTCGATGTCATTACCATCGGCCGCTCGTCCGTCGATCTCTACGGGCAGCAGATAGGCTCCCGGCTCGAGGATGTCACTTCCTTCGCCAAGTCGGTCGGTGGATGCCCTGCCAACATAGCGATCGGCACGGCGCGCCTCGGTCTGCGCTCGGCGCTGTTGTCCCGCGTGGGCGACGAGCAGATCGGCCGGTATATACGCGAGCAGATGGTGCGCGAAGGCGTCGCGACGGACGGAATCATCACAGACGCGGAGCGGCTGTCGGCCCTGGTTATCCTCTCGGTCGAGAACGACAAGAGTTTTCCGCTGATATTCTACCGTGAGAACTGCGCCGATATGGCGCTTGATGAGGGCGATGTCGATCCTGAATTCATCCGTTCGGCGCGCGCCGTCGTGGTCACTGGCACGCATTTCTCCAAGCCAAAGCCCGATGCGGCGCAACGCAAGGCCATTCGTTTGATGAAAGAAGCGGGCGGGAAGGTTGTGTTCGATATCGACTACCGCCCMAATCTGTGGGGGCTTGCAGGACACGGCGAGGGCGATAGCCGCTACATCGCCTCCGACGCCGTATCCAACCACCTGAAAACCGTCCTTGCCGATTGCGATCTGATTGTTGGCACGGAAGAAGAAGTGCTGATTGCGTCGGGTGAGGAGAACCTTCTCAGCGCGTTGAAAACCATTCGGGCGCTATCGAGCGGGACAATCGTATTGAAGCGTGGGCCCATGGGCTGCATCGTTTACGAAGGAGCGATTTCCAACGATCTCGAGGATGGCATTGTCGGCAAGGGTTTTCCGATTGAAGTGTTCAACGTCCTCGGCGCGGGAGATGCGTTCATGTCCGGCTTCCTGCGTGGCTGGCTTGGCGGCGAACCGCTGGCGACAGCCGCGACATGGGCCAACGCGTGCGGTGCCTTTGCGGTGTCGCGCCTGCTGTGCGCACCCGAGATTCCGACCTTCGAGGAACTGCAATATTTCCTCACGCATGGCAGCAAATTTCACGCCCTGCGCAAGGACGAGGCAATCAACCATGTGCATTGGGCAACTACGCGGCGGCGCGAGATACCGTCGATGATGACTTTTGCCATCGATCATCGCGTGCAGTTGGAAGACCTTGCGCAAAAGGTCGGTGCCGATGATGCCAAAATCCGCGCATTCAAGGAGCTGGCAGTGAAGGCGGCGGCGAAGGTCGCTGATGGCCGTGACGGTTATGGCATGCTGCTTGACGAGAAGTTTGGACGCGAAGCGATGTTCGAGTTCGCGCGTCATAATTTCAATTGGCTCGGACGGCCGGTGGAACTGCCGGGCTCGCGCCCGCTGCGTTTCGAGTTTTCGCAGGATATAGGCTCGCAACTGGCGGAATGGCCGGTGGACCATTGCATAAAGTGTCTGTGCTTCTACCACCCGGACGATCCTGCCGATCTGAAGCTGGAACAGCAGCAGAAGTTGCGCACGCTGTTCGAAGCAGCACGCAAGGTCGGACGCGAACTGCTGATCGAAATCATCGCCGGCAAGCACGGCAAGCTCGATGACAACACCATTCCGCGAGCGCTGGAAGAACTTTATACGCTGGGTATAAAGCCGGACTGGTGGAAGCTAGAGCCGCAAGCCTCGGCGACGGCCTGGAAGAACATCGAGGCAGTGATCGAAAAGCATGATCCCTGGTGCCGCGGTGTCGTGCTGCTTGGGCTGGAAGCGCCACATGACGAGCTCGAGGCATCCTTCGTCGCAACCGCAGGGACGCCAATTGTCAAAGGCTTTGCCGTCGGCCGGACATTGTTCATGGGTGCGGCGGAAGGCTGGCTTTCGGGCAAACTTTCCGATGACGCTGCGATAGCCGACATGGCCGATCGTTTCGAAAAATTGACCAAGGCCTGGCTTGCCAGCCGCAACAAACAAGCGGCATAGGAAGATCTGGCAATGCAGAATTTCTACATGTGTAATAACCGTGCAGAAGGCATCACCTCTTTACCCTCCCCCTTGTGGGGAGGGAAGGACCGGAGGTCCCGGGAGGGGTCTCTCTTGGACCTATCGAAGAAAGATTCCTCCCTGCTGCTTCGCAGACTCCCTCCCCACAAGGGGGAGGGTAACCGGCGGCAGCATCGGAGCGTTGGGAGGAGACTGACATGACCAAGACAATACGCCTGACCATGGCACAAGCTCTGACGCGATTTCTGAGCCAGCAGATGACGGTGATCGACGACAAGAAAGTACCTGTCTTTGCGGGCGTCTGGGCTATCTTCGGCCATGGCAATGTCGCTGGTCTCGGCGAGGCGCTTTATCAGGTCCGCGAAGAACTGCCGACCTATCGCGCCCATAACGAACAGGCGATGGCCCATGCCGCCATCGCCTTTGCCAAGGCGACTTTTCGCCGCCGCATGATGGCGGTGACGAGTTCCGTCGGGCCCGGTGCAACGAACATGGTGACGGCTGCGGCGCTGGCACATGTCAACCGCCTGCCGCTTTTGCTCTTGCCTGGCGATGTCTTCGCCAACCGTGTTCCGGATCCTGTGCTGCAGCAGGTGGAATCTTTCGGCGACGGTACCGTTTCCGCCAATGACTGCTTCCGCCCGGTTTCGCGCTATTTCGACCGCATCACGCGGCCCGAACAGATCATCCCTGCGCTGCAACGAACGATGACCGTGCTCACCGACCCTGCTGAATGCGGGCCGGTAACGCTCGCCCTGTGCCAAGATGTGCAGGTCGAAGCCTATGACTATCCGGAAAGCTTCTTCGAGGAGCGGCTTTGGGCACCGAGACGCCCGCGGCCCGATGTCGGCGAGCTCGCCGCCGCAATCGGCGCGCTGCGTTCGGCCGAAAAGCCGCTGGTGATCGCCGGCGGCGGTGTCATCTATTCCGAAGCCTCCCGCGAACTCGCCGATTTCGTCGAGGCGGCCGGCATTCCGGTCTGCGAGACCCAGGGCGGCAAATCTTCGCTGCCCGACAGGCACCCGCTCAACATGGCGGCTGTCGGCGTCACTGGGACGTCAGCAGCCAACCGGCTGGCGCAGGAGGCCGATGTTATCCTCGCGGTCGGAACGCGGCTCCAGGACTTCACCACCGGCTCGTGGGCATTGTTCCAGAATACCGAGAAGACCTTTATCGGCCTCAACATCCAGCCGTTCGATGCGGCCAAGCACCGGGCGTTGCCGCTGGTGGGTGATGCACGGGAGGGCCTGATCGAACTTGCCGCCGGGCTCAAGAACTATCGCGCCCCGAAACGCTGGACCGAGAAAGCCGAAAATGGCAAGGCGGAGTGGCAGAGAGCTGCGGCAAAGGTCACAGGCCCGACAAATGTATCGCTGCCTTCTGACGCGCAGGTCATCGGTGCCGTTCAACGAACCATGGGCAGCGAAGCCACTGTCCTGCACGCGGCAGGCGGTCTGCCGGGCGAAATGCACAAGCTCTGGCAGGCAGGCGCTCCGGGATCGTACCATGCCGAATACGGCTTCTCCTGCATGGGTTACGAGATTGCGGGCGGGCTCGGTGCCAAGATGGCCAAGCCCGACGATGAGGTTGTGGTCATGATTGGCGACGGCTCTTACCTGATGCTGAATTCGGAGATCGCCACATCGGTGATGCTCGGCCAGAAGATCAATATCGTACTCCTCGACAATCGCGGCTATGGCTGTATCAACCGGCTGCAGATGGGCACAGGCGGGGCGAACTTCAACAATCTCCTGAAGGACACCAGGCACGAGGTCTTGCTGGAGATAGACTTCGCGGCACACGCCCGCAGCCTTGGCGCGATATCCGAGAAGGTAGCGTCGATCGCAGAACTCGAAAGCGCTCTCGCACGGGCCAAGCAGAATGATCGCACGACGGTTGTGGTGATCGATACCGATCCGCTGATCTCCACCGAGGAGGGTGGATTCTGGTGGGATGTCGCTGTGCCTGAGGTCAGCCAGCGCAGCGAGGTCAATACCAAGCGCAAGGCCTATGAGGAAGCGATCAAGCTGAGGTCGGCCGGGAACTGAATGTCGTGACAAATTGATCGTGCCCCTCTGGCCAGAGGGGGAGACGGGTTATAGAGCCGAGGATGACTGCTTGGTCCTCGACCGGCAAAAACAAAACCTCAATTCGGAATGGAGAATGACGTGAAGGCAAAACTGGGCATGTCCCCGATCGCATGGTGGAACGATGATCTCGCGGAGCTCAGTGACGACGTCTCGCTGGAGGAGTGCCTTCGCCAATCGCGTTCTGCGGGCTTTACCGGCATGGAAATGGGCCGCCGATTTCCCAACGATCCGGATGTGATGCTGCCGATCCTGCGGGAGGCGGATGTTACGCTGTGCGGCGGCTGGTTCTCGGGCACGCTGGTTGACGAGGATCTGGCGAAGAACAAGGACCGCATCCAGCCGATGATCGACCTTTTCAAGGCCGTGAATGCGCCCTGCATCGTCTACGGCGAGGTCGGCCGCTCGATCCAGGGCGATCGGTCCAAGCCCCTGGCTACCAAACCGAAACTCGGCGACGAGGAGATGAAGGCCTATGCCCGCAAGGTCACCGAGTTCGGTGAATGGTGCGCACAGCAGGGCATGCCGCTCTCCTACCATCACCACATGGCGGCAGTCGTCGAAACCGAACCGGAGCTCGACGCCTTCATGAAATATTCCGGCGAGGGCATTCCGCTCCTGCTGGATGCCGGCCATCTGGCCTTCGCCGGCGGCGATGTACTGCGCGCAATCGACAATCATCACCGGCGGATCAACCACGTGCATGTCAAGGATGTCCGCATGCCGGTGATCGACGGTCTGGACCGCTCGAGGCAGTCCTTCCTCGACGCGGTTGCCCTCGGCGCCTTCACCGTACCGGGTGACGGCTCGCTGGATTTCGGTGCAATCGTCCAAAAGTTTGCCGATTACGGCTATGAAGGCTGGTTCGTGGTCGAGGCCGAACAGGATCCGAAGAAAAATCCACCGCTCAAGATGGCGCAAGTCGGGTATAAGGAACTGATGCGGGTCATGACTGCCGCCGGCTATACGGTCGAGACTCAAGGTTTCCCCCAGGGTTGAAAAGTGGGTTCAACATGAACAAAGACAGTAATCACCCCTGGTTTCGCCCGCTCTGGCGGCGCGTTGCAGTTGTGGCGTTCTGCATCGCCTGGTCGATCTTCGAGTTCGCGACCGGTACGCCGTTCTGGGGCATCATCGTTTTGGCTTTCGCCGCCTACGGGATATGGCAATTCTTCATCATCTTCGATGCATCCGAACCCGTTGAGCCGACAGCTACTGTCAAGCCCGAAGACGCTGGCACCGATAAGGAGTAAACCATGTCGAAACTGCTTTTGAAGGCAATGCAAGGCCCGGGCCATGTGGCTCACGTGACGCCTGAAACAGCGGGCTGGAGCTATGTCGGTTTCGATTTGCACAAGCTGGATGCCGGCCAGTCGGTGTGCGGAAAAACGGAAGACAAGGAAGTCTGCCTGGTCTTCGTGACTGGCAAGGGCAAAGTCACGGCCAATGGCGACGACCTCGGCCTGCTCGGGACCCGCATGTCGCCCTTCGAAGGCAAGCCCTGGTCGGTGTATCTGCCGCAGGGGTCCGATTGGTGGGTCTCTGCGGAGACGGACGTCGAACTTGCGGTCTGTTCGGCGCCGGGTCTTGGCGGTGGATTGCCGGTGAGGATAATTTCGCCGGAGGGTCTCAGTCAGGAGACACGCGGCAAGGGGACCAATACACGCTACGTCACCAATATCCTGCCGGAGAACGAGCCGGCGGATTCGCTGCTGGTCGTCGAGGTGATCACGCCGGGCGGCCACACGTCGAGTTACCCGCCGCACAAGCACGACCAGGACAACCTTCCCGCAGAGTCCTATCTGGAAGAGACCTATTATCACCGCTTCAACCCTCGCCAGGGCTTTGGCTTTCAGCGGGTCTATACTGATGACCGCTCACTGGATGAGGCCATGGCTATCGAGGACGGCGACGTGGTGATGGTGCCCAAGGGATATCACCCCTGCGCCGCCTGCCACGGCTACGATCTCTATTATCTCAACGTCATGGCAGGACCAAAGCGCACGTGGAAATTCCACAATGCGGTCGAGCATGAATGGCTGGTAGCAAAATAAGCTCCGCAAGGGTAATAGCCCGAGCTACCACCTCAGCACGAAACGCCCGGCAATGGCGCCGATCAGGCCGGGGATCAGAATGCCGAGCGTGTACCAGACCGCAATGAACGGCATGGCGCTTTCATCGCAGTGGAACGAATAAACCAGTGAGGCAATCGCGCCGGCGGCAAGACCTGCCGCAGCACCCGCAACGGTCAGACGCGTCGGCGCCAGACCGCGCAGCACCCAGAACGCGCCGACCAGCAAGGGCAGCGACAGAAGGACGATGTTGCGGGTGCAAACGGCAACCGTACGGCCCGTCATCATCGCCATGTGTTGATCGGGCGGTGTCATCGCCAGTTTGGCCATGGCGAGAACGATCATCACCACGATTGTCGCGGCCATCACAGCGAGACTGACCCGGATGCTACCGAGCGGATAAGCGATGCGCTTGACCGCCCATGTACCAGCGACGGCGAGTAACAGCGTATAGGCGAACTTGGTCCAGAACATCATCGTTCCCGCCGCCGTCATCATGTCGGGTCGCATGCCGAGCCAGAAGTACATGAGAGCGGACGAGACAAGGAGGCTGATGCCGAGGCCGATAACGACCCGCCATAGAACGGCCAAGCGCGATACCGGCTTCAACTCGCCGGTCAGGCGGGCGATCAGGTCATCGGTCGTCATCTGCCCGTCCTTTCAACTTCGCTGCAATCGCCTTGATTCCTCTGTGTATCCCTACTTTAACGGAAGCCTCCGAAAGTCCGGTGCTTTGCGCAACCTCGGCGATAGACTGGCCCTCGATCTTCGTCCTGTAGATCAAGTCCCGCGATTTCTCCGGTACCGATTGCAGTAGCCGCTCAACATCCATGCGATCGGCTGCGGCGTCGGACTGATCAACGGCGAACAGATCCTCTGCATCGTCGAGCGGAACCGTTGCGCGAATACGGTTTCGCCTGAAATGATCGATCAGCTTGTAGCGCGCGATCGCATGCAGCCACGCGGTAAAAGGCCGGTCGGTCTCATAGGTCGCGCGCCGTGTATGCAGCGACATCAGTGTTTCCTGCACCAGATCGTCGGCGTCGCCCTTGTGCGCATCCGACAACCGGCGCAGGAAATAGAAGCGCAGATGCCTGGCAAGGTCATTCAGGAGAATGCCATAGCTCCGCGCATCGCCATCGAGGCTCGCGAGCATCAGTTCTTTCAACCGCGTTTCGACCGGATTCACTCCGTTTCATTCCTTATTCGCGCGATGCGGGATAAAGGTTACAGATGAGATGGAATGCGGCGGCACGTCAATGCTTGAAGCGCAAATCCGCCAAGAATGATCACCAAACCGTGATCGCTGTAACCTATTTCTGGTTCCCTTCGTATTCCCTGATGTGACCGGCACACATGACCGATCATTCACAGTTTTCAGGAGTTGATGATGGGAATTCAGCCAAAGCGCTCTCATATGGTGTCCATCGCATTGACCGCCGCAACTGTCATGCTTGGCGCGGGCGGTGGAGCATATGCCGACACCTCGCGGCCGCTCACCGTGGTCGAACTCTTCACCAGCCAAGGCTGTTCTTCCTGCCCGCCGGCAAACGCCAATCTGATCGAGCTCAGCAAGCGCCCGGGGATCCTTGCCCTGAGTTTTGGCGTGACCTATTGGGACCGTCTCGGCTGGAAGGATATTTTTGCCAAGCCAGAATATACGGACCGCCAGGAAGTCTACGAGACGCCGCTTGGCCGCGATGGACCTTTCACGCCGCAAATGGTGGTTAACGGGCGCGCCGATGTTGTCGGCAACAGGATTTCCGAAGTGGACCAGCTTATCAMGACGCAAGGGACACTCAGTGCACCGCGGCTGGATTTGAAAGACCGTTCCCTGACGATCGGCGAGGGCAAAGCACCCGGCGGCAACGCCGATATCTGGCTCGTCACCTACAATGATCAGACCGTCAACGTGCCGGTCAGAAGGGGTGAAAATAGCGGCCACACGCTCCCCCATAAAAACGTCGTTCACAGCCTCACCAAAGTCGGAAGCTGGACCGGCAAGTCGCAGACGGTGACTTTCCCCGCTATCAAGCCGGGGCTGCGGACAGCCGTTCTCGTACAGACACCGAACGGCGGACCGATACTCGCCGCCGCTACCGAATAAATCAAGCATTCCTGGTGTTCCCAGGATCACGCGGATGTCAAAGGGCATCTGAAACTCGAAGACACTTGCATTCGTGTCTCATTCAAACCAAGGGAGAACATCCATGAACATTCTCACACGCAGCCTCGCGCTTTCGGCTTTCGCTTTGACAACAGCATTTGTTGGAGCCAGCATTGCCCAGGCCGAAGACGCCATGAAGCCTATGAACAAGGCTGACTGCATGAAACATGCCGGCATGGAAAAAGACGCCATGAAGAAGGATTCCATGATGAAGGAATGCGACACAATGGCGATGAAAAAGGATACAATGACGAAAAGCACCATGACGAAAAAGGATGCGATGAAGCCTGATGCCATGGGCACAATGGCTCCGAAGAAGAAGACGACAAACTAATATTTGATTGGGTTGTGCGTGGTTCGCCGTTCTACAAGCGGCAAGCTCGTCAARGGGTGAACCACGTACAACCAATTTCCAGTACCATGGAGGCTCGAATGGCAAGCGTCACATCAGGTGTCACTGACACCGCCAAGCCGAAGAAGGTTTTGTTCTACCGCCATTCCGTGGCGGTGCGCATCACCCACTGGCTGAACGTCTTGTGCCTGAGCTTCCTTCTGATGAGCGGCCTGCAAATCTTCAACGCCCATCCAAATCTTTACTGGGGCCAATACGGCGCCGATGCGCYTCCCGACCCTTCGTTCATTTCCATCGGTGCTGTCGAGGATGGCAATACGATCAAGGGCGTGACACGCATCGGTTCGCTTTCAGTGAATACGACCGGTGTGCTCGGCGCCTCGACCGAGGACGGCGAGCTCAGCCCGCGTGCTTTCCCTGCCTGGATCACCATCCCGAGCTATCAGGATCTTGCGACGGGCCGCCGCTGGCACTTCTTCTTCGCCTGGTTCTTCGTCATCAATGGTCTGGTCTATCTGCTTTATGGCCTGATCGGCCGGCATTTCCGCCGCGATATCGTACCAACCAAGGATCAATTAACGCCGGGCCATCTGGTGCAGGAGATAGCGGACCATGCACGGCTGCGGTTTCCCAAGGGCGAGAAAGCGCGGCATTATAATTCCCTGCAGAAGCTGACCTATATGGCCATTATCTTCATCATCCTGCCGTTGATGGTGCTGACCGGGCTGACCATGTCGCCAGGCTTCAATGCGATCTTCCCCTGGCTGCTCGACGTCTTCGGCGGCCGGCAGTCGGCCCGTATCCTCCATTTCATCAGCGCGTCGCTCATAGTCATCTTCGTTATCGTCCATATTGTCATGGTGCTGGTTTCCGGCGTCTGGAACAATCTGCGATCGATGATCACCGGCTACTACGCGCTGAAATTTGAACAAAAAGACGAGGTGTCGAAATGAGCTTCGATCTCACCCGCCGCCGTTTCCTGATCGGCTCGAGTGTCGCGGCAACGGGCCTGCTCACAGGCTGTGATGCGATGGTGCAAAGCACGACCGTCAACGACATCCTGCAAAAAGCCGAGTCGCTAACGATGGGCGCGCAGCGGTTGCTGATGTCGCAGCAGACGCTGGCACGTGAATTTTCCGAGGCCGATCTGTCCCCGGTCTTCAAGGCAAATGGCACTTCGCAACCCGACAGTGAAGACTATGCGCGTATGACGGAAAACAATTTCGCCGACTGGAAGCTCGTCGTGAACGGCATGGTGAAAACGCCGCTGAACCTGTCGCTGGCCGACCTCAAGGCGATGCCGTCGCGCACCCAGATCACGCGGCACGACTGCGTCGAAGGCTGGAGCGCCATTGGCAAGTGGACCGGCGTTCCGCTCGGCCTCGTGCTGGAAAAGGCTGGCCTTGCACCCGGCGCCCGCTATGCGGTGTTCCATTGTGCCGATGACCTCGAGCCATCGCTCGACGGCAGCGGCCGGTATTATGAAAGCATCGATCTCGTCGATGCCTGGCATCCGCAGACGATCCTTGCCTACGGCATGAATGGCAAGGACCTCGAAGTCGCCCATGGCGCGCCGCTGCGGCTGCGCGTCGAACGTCAGCTCGGCTACAAGCACGCCAAATACGTCATGGGAATTGAGCTCGTGGACAGTTTCAAGAACCTCGCGGGAGGCAAGGGCGGCTTTTGGGAGGATCGGGGTTACGAGTGGTACGCCGGAATCTGAGACCGTTCGATTTATTCATCCCGATGGCCATCTGATGCGGTTTTCTGCGCTTCCGATGCTCACGGACCAATAAGTCCGCTGCGCTTCGGTTCTCGAAAACCACACCAGCTGACTCATCAGGCCGAATTCTCGAACGGTCTCGCGCCGCACCCGGTCATTCTCGTTCTTTCAATATTTTAGCGTCRATCCTTCAAATCCGCTGAAGCCCTCACCATATGCGTGGACGAAGTGTCAGACGACACGCACAGAGGAGATCATCTGCATGCCGCTTTACCTTTCTCGCCTTGGCCGGATAGCCGCGATACTCGTCATAGGATTGGCGKTATCGTTCAGCGCTGTCTACGAGGCCGATGCCCGGCGCGCCGGCGGTTTTGGTGGCGGTGGTTTCGGCAGCCGCGGTTCGCGTACCTTCCAGGCACCTGCGCCAACACGCACGGCACCAGCACCCGCTGCACCGATCGAGCGTTCGATGACGCCGAGGCCGCAAAATCAGCCGGGCGCTACGGCGCCGACGGCGGCGCAGCAACGTCCGGGACTTTTCGGCAGCATGGGCCGTTCACTGCTGGGTGGCCTGCTGCTCGGCGGTCTGCTCGGCGCGTTCCTCGGATATGGCTTCGGCGGCGCGGCAGGCATGCTCGGCATGCTGTTGCAGATCGCATTGGTGATCGGAGCGGTCATGCTGGCCATGCGCTTCTTCCGTTCACGCCAGTCTTCGCCGGCAGCTGCCGGTCCGACGCAGGGGTTCGGACGCAACGCCTATGACGAAGAGCCATCGAACGTCTCGCCCATGCGCGTGCCGACGATAGGTTCAGCCTCGAACCAGAATACGGCAGGGCAGGCTCCTGCGGGTAACAACAATAGGGGTTACGCATCGGCAGGCCTTGCTGCCGCGTCGGATGAAATCGGCCTCAAGCAGGATGATCTCGAGACGTTCGAGAAACTTCTGACCGAGGTGCAGACGGCCTATGGCAAAGAGGATTACGCCACGCTGCGTAATCTTACCACGCCGGAAGCCATGTCCTACCTCGCGGAAGAGCTCGGCCAGAATGCGACGGACGGGCTGCGCAACAGCGTGTCCGATGTGAAGCTCCTGCAGGCCGATATCGCCGAAGCCTGGGCCGAAGGCGACGCGCAATACGCAACGACGGCCATGCGCTACGAGAGCGTCGATTCGATGGTGGACAGGCAGACCGGGCGCGTCGTCAAGGGCGATGAAGAGCAGCCCTCGCAGACGACCGAAGTCTGGACGTTCGTGCGCAAGCCCAACTCGGACTGGAAGCTGGCGGCCATTCAGGACGCGGCATAAGGCTTGATGGCTCGCGTCAGCAGCCGATGCCGATTATCTCTCCCCTTGTGGGAGAGAAAGGATTTTCTTGGGTTTAGCCACTTCGCTAAACCCTTGGAAAATCCCAGAGAGGGGATTTGGAATACACGGCAAACGATCCCCTCTCTTGTGATTTCTAGCACTTAGCAAGAGCTAAGATGCTGAAATCACATTCTCCCCCACAAGGGGGAGATAAGCGTTGCACCTTTATCTAGATCAGCTTTTCGAGCGTGATCGGCAGATCGCGGACGCGTATGCCGGTGGCGTGATAGACCGCGTTGGCGATGGCCGGCGCGACACCGACGATGGCGAGTTCGCCGACGGCCTTTCCGCCGAGGATCGAAGCGTTTGTATCCGGGATGCCGACCGAGATCACCTTCAGATCGGGAATATCCGCATTGGTCGGAACGAGGTAGTCGCCGAGGTTGTTGTTCATCACGTGGCCATTGCGCTGATCGACAAGGCCTTCCTCAAGGAGGGCCTGACCGATGCCCATGATGATCCCGCCCTTCCACTGACTTTCAGCCAGCTTCGGATTGTAGAGCCGGCCCGAATCCAGAGCCGACACCATGCGGGAAACGCGGACCGTGCCGAAATCCACATCGACCCGCACCTCGACGAAATGTACGCACCAGCTGTGCATCGAGTAGTCGCCCTCGGTCGGTGAAAGCATGGTCGAGATCGTCGTGAAGTTGCGGAAATGGTCATCCTTGTTGCGCAGGTTTTCCGGCAGCGTGTTGCGCAGCGCCTCGATACGATCTCGCCCTGTGCGTCGCATCACCTCGGCGATGGCAACGCTTGAACCCGCATCGCGCGGCGACGACATCTGACCGCCCTCGATGGTCAGCGTATTGGCCTGCAGGTCGCGGAACGGTGAATTCTGATCGTTGATGGCAAGACCGATCAGCTCGTCGCGGGCGGCAAGCGCTGCTACGTGCACGGCGCCGGTCATCAGATTGGCAAGCTGCGAACCGCCGGCAACCGGGGCGCGCGGCAGTGAAGAGTCGCCGAGCTTGACCACGACTGTCTCGACCGGCACGCCGATCGCCTCGGCAGCCGTTTGTGCGAGGATCGTATAGGTGCCCTGACCCATGTCGATGCCGCTGCTGGCGACCTCGATGGTGCCATTGCTGAGGATGCGGACCATTGCTTCGCCCGGCGTGCGGCGAACCGGGTATGTGCCAGCCGCAACGCCGTAACCGATCAGCTGCTTGCCTTCGCGCATGGAGCGGACGCTTGGGCTGCGTTTCGCCCAGCCGAAAGCTTCGGCGCCCGCAGCATAGGCTTCACGCAAGCGGCGCGTCGACCACGGCTTTTTGGCGTGCGGGTCCTCTTCGGCGTAGTTGAGCAGGCGGATATCGAGCGGATCGATGCCGACCTCGTAAGCCAGTTCGTCGATGGCGCATTCGATGCCGAAGGCGCTGGGGTTTTCACCGGGCGCGCGCAGGGCACCTGGCTTGACCGTGTTCACCGGCACGATGTTCTGGCGCGACGAAAAGTTCGGAACCGCATACATGATCGAGGTGACCGAGCCCAAGGGTTCGATCGCGACGTCGTCCATCGACGTCTCATTGGCACTGCGATGCACGATCGACAGCAATTTGCCTTCGCGGGTAGCACCAAGTGCGATGGTCTGCCGTGTCGCGGGCCGGCCACCGAAAGCGGTGAAGGTCTGCGGCCGCGTGATGGCAAGCTTGACGGGACGGTCGAGCATTTTTGCGGCGATGGCCGCAACCGCGCCATAACGGGTAGGCAGCGCCTTGGAACCGAAGCCGCCGCCGATATAGGGCGACAGCATGCGCACGTTCTCGAACGGAATGCTGAACCATTCCGCATAGGTGCGGGACATGCCGTCGATCCACTGGCTCGGCTCCCACAGGGTCAGCATATCGCCTTCCCAATGAGCAATCAGGCCGTGCGGCTCGATGGGCACGTTGTATTCGCGCGGTGTCTTGTATTCCTGCTCGATGCGGACGGGAGCAATGGCGAGTGCAGCGTCAGCATCGCCCCATTCCTTGGTCATCATATCGATCGGGAAGCCCTCGCCGGAGCGCGGATCATCGAAACTCGAAATCGGCGCGGTCTCTTCGTAGGTAACCTTGACGAGCGCTGCGGCAGCCGTCGCCTGCTCGAAGGTCTCGGCAATGACAGCAGCGATGTGCTGGCCCGCGAAAGTGATCTCGCGTGCCAGCGGCTCATAGGGAACGGCCGGGGGCGGAGCTCCGGTCCAGTCGGTCGCGGTCTTGATCGGCAAGGCATTGTCCGGTGTCAGGACGATGAGAACGCCGGGATAGGCCTCGGCTGCGCTCGTATCGATAGCGACGACGCGGCCGGAAGCGATCGTGCTGTCGACGATGACTGCGTAGACCATGCCTTCCGGAGAGTGTTCCATCGCATAATCGGCGGCGCCGGTGATCTTGGCCGGGCCGTCGATCCGTGCAAGACGCCCTCCGAGCAAGCCGTCGGAGGCGTCGCCGCGTTTCATTTTGGTGTCGACTATGGTCATGCCAAAGCTCCCGATTTCAGGATGGCGCGTTCAACGACGCGGGGGGCGAGCTCGATCTTGTAGTGATTGCCGCCATGGGCAATGGCGCCCTCGACAGCGAGACGGCTCGCGCTCTTGACGGTTTCCGGCTCCAGGACCTTGCCGCGAAGAGCATCTTCGACGGCGCGGGCCCGCCAGGGTTTCGTCGCAACACCGCCGAGACCGATCCGGATATCGCGAATGGTTTCGTGATCCGCCTCGAACTCGATGCCGACAGCAGCGCTTGCGGCTGCGAATTCATAGGACTGGCGGTCACGTACTTTCAAATAGGTGGAGTGCCGCGCGGCGGCGGAGGCGGGAATGGTGATCGCAGTGATCATCTCGCCGGGCTGCATTGCGTGTTCCTTGTGCGGTGTTTCGCCGGGCAAGAGGAAGAAATCGTCGATGGGAACCTTGCGTTCGCCAAGATGCACGACAGCATCGAAGGCGATGAGCGCTGCGGCGAGATCACCCGGATAGGTTGCTATGCAGGCGTCGCTCGTGCCGAGAACCGCATGGCCGCGATTGACGCCTTCCATGGCGGAGCAGCCGCTGCCCGGGACGCGTTTGTTGCAGGCGGGAAAGCTTGCCGGGTCGCGGAAATAGGCACAGCGCGTGCGCTGCAGAAGATTGCCGCCGATTGTCGCCATGTTGCGGATCTGCGCCGAAGCCGCCTGCCAGAGCGCTTCCGATACCGCGGGAAACCCGGCAAGCATTGCGGGATCGGCAGCGACGCGGCTCATTTTTGCGAGCGCGCCGATGAAAGCGCCTTCGGCATCGACACGGATCGCATCGAGACCTTTTAGATGGGTGATATCGACAACCCGTTCAGGTGCGTTGACACCGCATTTGGCGAGATCGAGCAAAGTGGTGCCGCCGGCGAGAAGCATGGTTGCGGGCATGGCTGCAGCGCTGAGCGCTTCGTCGACCGAGCCGGCGCGCAGATAGGAGAAATCTCTCATGACATCACCTTTGCAGCTTCGCGGACCGCCTCGACGATGTGCGGATAGGCACCGCAACGGCAGAGATTGCCCGACATATATTCGCGGATTTCATCATCGGAACCGGCATGGCCCTCGCGGATGCAGGAAACGGCGGACATGATCTGGCCCGGCGTGCAGTAGCCGCACTGGAAAGCGTCATGTTCGAGGAAGGCGGACTGGACGGGATGGAGTTCGGCCCCGGGATCGGAAAGCCCTTCGATGGTCGTGACCGCGCGGCCTTCGACCTGAACTGCCAGCGTCAGACAGGAAAGCACACGCTCGCCGTCGACATGAACAGTGCAGGCACCGCATTGGCCCTGGTCGCAGCCTTTCTTGGTACCGGTCAGTTCCAGGTGATCACGCAGTGCGTCCAGAAGGGTCACGCGCGGTTCGACGGCGAGGGCATATGCCTGGCCATTGATTTCGAGATTGATGGTGGTTTGATTGCTCATGGGGAGTCCTGCTCCAGTAGGCTTGGGAAGAGTCCAACGGGGCCGCCAGCGTTTCGGTTGCGTTCAAGGCGCAAAAAACATGACATGCAGGCCCCAAATAGGGTATTAGTCCGGAGGTAACGAGATAATCGGAGGTGCCTCCGTTTCTTGAACATAGCGGCTTGGCCAAGAGGGTTCAAGCCCCAATCGCCTCTGGAGCCGAAATATTGCATCATAAGGAGCTGCCCGAATTGAAGGAAGCGAAACCATCGGCACCCGCGAAGCGGTTGCGGGCGGACGCTAGCCGGAATCGGGAAAAGCTCATCGGAATTGCTGCAATTGAATTTGCCGAACGCGGCGGCAGCGCCTCCCTTGAAGAAATAGCGCGCAAGGCCGGCGTTGGCATAGGCACGCTTTACCGGCATTTTCCAACGCGCGAACATCTCGTCGAAGTGGTGTACCGCCGGGAGGTCGAGGTGCTTTGCGCTGCCGCGGATGAACTCGCACAGCACAATGTTCCGGATGTGGCGCTCGCCGAATGGATGCAGCGCTTCGTCGACTACATCGCAGCAAAGCGCGGCATGGCAAACAGCCTGCGTATCCTTTTCGATGCGAATTCCGAGGTATTTGCCAATACGTCCGGTATGATTGCATCGGCTCTGCAGCGCCTTGTCGATGCCGCCGTTGCGGATGGCTCCGTCCGCAGCGATATCGATATATCGGATATTTCTCAGGCATTGTCGGGGATTTATTCAGCGCCGGATACGCCCGATTGGCGCGACCGATCCCGCCGCCTGGTCTCGCTGCTGATGGATGGGCTTCGCTGGGGATCGGCAAAGGCGAAGTCTTAAGAACATATCAGGTTGAAATTGTATGTGAGCCTCCGAGTCCTGGGTTGCCACATTGGGGCCGCAAAACGAGCGATTATTTTGATGATATTGCAAGTGTTTTTGGGAGGTGGAGATGGCTCAATTCAAGCGTGGTATCGCCCTGGCAGCCAGCCTTGGTTTGTTTGTAGCCGGCACGGCGTTGTCGACCACAGATAGTTTCAGTCCATTAGGCACGGCCTTTGCCAAAAATGGCGGCGGCAATGGAAATGGCGGTGGCAACGGGAATGGGAATAGCGGTGGAAATCATGGAAAGTCCTCCGATCACGGCAATTCCGCCAATGCTCACGACAAATCCAAAGTCGAGAAAGCATCTCTGAACGCGGATGACGATGATCAAAATACATTGGGTCCGCTCAATGCGGCGCATGCATCAGCACGGGCGAGAGAACGGGCCGCACCAAATTCTTCCGTTGGCAAGATTGCCACATATGAACGCAGCCGCGAGGAAGCACTGGCGCTGGCCGATCCTGCACTCAGGGAACAGGCACTCGATGATGCGGTGGCACAGCTCGAAACCGCTTTTGGACGTCCCCTGAGCGATGCGCAGGTCGATCGCGTCAACGCATTGCTGGATGCCCGTCAATAATCTTGGCAATGCCTCGATGCTCTTCGAACAGCGGTCCTCGGGCCGCTGTTTTCATTTGATGTCAACGAACCGTATGTTGACTTGAGCAGAGCGCTGCCCTTTGGTGCTTTAATTCTGCCTCGCGCAAAACAGGTCACCAAGAGAGAAGAATATCGTGCTGACAACGCCATCCGCCTTCGACAAGAAATACGCTGCCTTCCTGTTTGATATGGATGGTACGCTCATCAATTCCACAGCGGCGGCAGAACGCGTCTGGGCAAGATGGGCGGAAGAACAGGGGCTCGACGTCAAGACATTCCTGCCGACCATGCATGGCGCCCGCGCTGTGGATACGGTGCGCCGGCTGGGTTTGCCTGGCGTCGATCCCGAAGAAGAAGCCACCAAGATCACCGATGCCGAAATCCTCGATGTGGAGGGAATTGTGCCGTTGCCCGGCGCTGCGGAGTTTCTGAAAGCACTGCCGCGGGAAAAATGGACAATCGTCACCTCATCGCCGCTCGAACTGGCGAAACGCCGGTTGGCTGCAGCCGGGATTCCCGTTCCTGACAACCTCGTAACTGCTGAAGACGTCAAGGTCGGCAAGCCCAATCCGGACTGCTACCTGCTGGCGGCGCGCAAGCTTGGTGTAGACGCGAAAGATTGTCTCGTCTTCGAGGATGCCGTACCGGGCATTCTGGCAGGTGATGCCGCCGGAGCCGATGTGATGGTGATCACCGCCACACACAAGCACCCTATCGAGACTGCTCATACGACCATTCACGATTACCAGGACCTGCACACACAGGTCGACCCGGAGGGGCGGCTTTTCCTGAGAGCCTGAACGAAAATTCGTCATGGAGGGCTGCAAACGGCGGTTTTCTGCGCTCCGATGCTCACGTACCCAAACGTACGCTGCGCTTCGGTGCTCGAAACCCACCGTTTTCGCCACCCCCTGGCGGATTTTGGTTCGGGCTCCGAGCGAACAGTCGACGCGTAAGCCCGATCAGTTAACCGTTCCCGAGATCCCCGTGGGATTCGGCAATGGGACCCTTATTTGCGGGGTTGATGAAAACAGCAGTTTTATAAAACTGCGGAAGGCCATGACCTGCCGCTCGATCCTTGAAGGGTCATTCAGTGCCTTCGACATGATGATGCTGCCGTCAACGACGCAAGAGAGCATATCCGCCACATCGTCGAAATCAATCGGGTCACGCGGAGGGTGCTCGAGTGCGATATTGTCGAGAATGGCGCGGAACCTGGCGTTCCATGCTTCAACCGATCGCGCCGTCAGGTTCAGGACTTCACGGTCGAACTGACGCTCCTGATAGCAAATGCAAGCGATAAGACAGCCGGGGTGGCCATTCGGCAGATCGGACATGACCTCGGCGAGGAGCTTCAGGCTGATCAGGAACGCCTGGAGCGGATCATCCGACAGTTGGTGCCCGCGCTCGATAACATCGTCGAACACCCGGTCATTGGCGCAGACGTAGCGTTTCAGCATAATGTGCGCGAGTTCGTTCTTGTCCTTGAAGTGATAGAAGAACCCGCTTTTCGTAATGCCCGCCTCAGCGATAATCTCCTCGATCGACGTCGCAGCGAAGCCCTTGGCCAGCACTGACATCTCGGCGATTTCCAGAATACGTTCGCGGGTTTCGTCTCCCTTGCGCATGATGTTGTCCCCCCGGAATACTGTACCTCCGGTACGGTTTCGGCTGTTTGAGTGTAGCACGGGGGAGGGTTCTGCCGCCACGATATCGCCTATCCGGCTGAATTTACTCGTGTTTTTACGTATGTGAAACAACCCGACCATGAGGTTTCTAGATTGCCTGGAACGAAAGGCGCAAAACAGAACATGTCGGGAGGAGAGGCAAACAGCCCATACCGGTCACTCTTGGAAGGGACGATAATCATGGCCAAGTACCGCAAAAACCTGCCGCAACTCGAGGGGACCACTTTCCTCAGTGACGGTGGCATGGAGACGACATTTATTTTTCACGACGGGATCGACCTTCCCGAATTCGCATCCTTCGTTTTGATGGCGACGCCGGAAGGCAGACAGCGACTGAAAGACTACTACATCAGCTATCTCAAAATTGCCCGCGAGAACGGCACCGGCTTCATCCTCGATACGCCGACATGGCGGGCAAACCCCGATTGGGGAGCCAAGCTCGGCTACGACGCCGAGGGCCTGCGCGCAATCAACCGGGATTCGGTCGATCTGCTGCTTGAACTTCGCAGGGAGTTTGAAACCGCCGCGACACCTTGCGTGATCGACGGGGTCATTGGACCGCGCGGCGATGGCTACAAGGCTGGCAACATGAATGCCAACGAGGCTGAAACATACCATGCGGCGCAGATCGAGAGTTTCGCGCAAACCGAAGCGGACATGGTCGCGGCCTATACATTGACAAATTACAATGAGGCAATCGGCATTGCAAAAGCTGCCAAGACCCATGCCATACCCTGTGTGATCTCGTTCACGGTAGAGACCGACGGAAAACTGGTGACCGGTCTATCGCTCGGCGATGCGATCAACCGGGTGGACGATGCAACTGTAGGTTCGCCAGCCTACTATATGATCAATTGCGCGCATCCGAGCCATTTCGTCGATGCACTGGAGAAGGGCGAGGTGTGGCTCGACCGCGTGCGCGGCATCAAGGCGAACGCTTCGACCAAGAGCCATGCGGAACTCGATGATTCGGTTACGCTCGACGCCGGAGATCCTGTCGATCTCKGGCGGTGGTACAACGGGCTGACCAGATCATTTCCAAAAATGCGTATCCTTGGCGGGTGCTGCGGCACAGACCATCGCCACGTTGCGGCCATCTGCGAGGCTTGTTCAACGCAAACGGCCTAGAGCGCTTGAACCCGACGAGCAACATTGTCGGGTTTGCCTTCCTTCATGCTCGCGAAACTGGTAAAGCGGGGCCGGATCAAGTTATCCGGCCCCGCAATTGCGATGAGGGAAAGCATGCAGGACATGAATATCGGGCTATGGGACTTCGCGCTGCGCCTCTACAAAGCCCCTGACGTCGCCGATGCATGCCTGGCATTGCAGGAACGCAATGGCGTCGACGTGACGGTGCTGTTGTTCGCTGCCTGGCTCAAGCATGGTTCCATCGCACTTTCTCCGGCAAAGACAGTGCAGATTATCGGGCTGGTCGACGAATGGCGCGATGATGTCGTTGCCCCATTGCGTGCCATCCGACAGCGGATGAAGACCGGACCAAAACCGGGACCTGACAAACACACGGAAACCTTGCGCGACGCCGTGAAAGCTGCCGAACTTTCTGCGGAACGCATCGAGCTTATGGAACTTGAAACGGCGGGGCTGGCACTCGCGACGATTTCAGACGATAGCAACCGTTCGACCGATGAGAACCTGCCACTCGTCGTGCGTTATTATCATGGCTCGACGCTGGATTCCGAAGCGCGYAAGTCCATCGCAATAGTGGAACGGGCAATAGAGCAAATTTTGTCCAAGTAGGACCGTTCTGACCTACGAATGCTGGCCGGTTTCGTCTTCTTTCCAGCGCTTGACGAGCGGCAGATTGATATCGAACAGGTCCAATGCGCGACCGACGGTCTGGTTGACCATGTCGTCGATGGTCTTTGGCTTGCTGTAAAATGCCGGAACGGGCGGCATGATGATGGCGCCATTGCGTGTTGCCTGATCCATCAGCGCGATGTGCCCGGCATGCAGCGGCGTTTCACGGACCAGTAGAACGACGCGGCGACGCTCCTTGAGGCAGACGTCGGCGGCGCGCACGATCAGTTCGTCATTGTAGCAATTGGCGATGCCGCTCAAGGTTTTCACAGAACAGGGTGCAACGAGCATGCCGGCAGTGCGGAAGGACCCCGACGAGATGGCGGCACCAATATCGCGGTAGTTGTAGAGTTTGTCGCCCAGGCTGCGGATTTCTTCGGCGCTCATGTCGAGTTCGTCGGCGGCGGTGCGCAGTGCCGATGGCGAGACGATCGCGTGCGTTTCGACGTCTTCAACATCGCGCAGGAGCTGCAAGGCACGAACGCCATAAATGACCCCGGAGGCCCCGGTTATGGCGATGATCAGACGGCGCATGACTAGTTCGCCGACTCTGAAGCATGCAGCGCCGAGCGGGCGGAGTGGGCAACATGCTCCTCTGCAGCAGCTTTTGCGGCAGCCTTGTCGCGTTTGGCGATGGAAGTGACGATCTTCTCGATCTCGGCGATGCTCTGGACGCGCCGCTCGGGACGCACGACGGAACGCCGGCGCAGCGGGGACGTGAGAACAGTCAGCTTGCTCAGGACACCGAAGGCAATCGGATTGCGCGCTCCGGTGCAGATACGGTCGTAGAAATCGCGTTTGCTGGCGACGATTTCCTCGGCATTGCCGTGCAAATAAGCTTCCTTCAAACGCAGAAAATGTGCTTTCAAGGCCTCGACCTCTGCATCAGGCGCATTCTCGATGAACTGTTCGACGATCAAGGGTTCGAGCACACCGCGAATGCGATAGATATTTTCTGCATCCTCCGACGTCACGGTGACCACGGCAAGGCCGCGATTGTTGAGGTCGGTCAGAATGCCTTCGGATTGCAACTGGCGCAGCGCCTCACGCAGCGATGTGCGGCTGACGTTGAGCTGCTGGCACAGATCTTTCTCCACAAGACGCGTACCCGGCTCCAGCAATCCTGTCTCGATTGCGCGCCGCAGCGACTTCATGATCTTGTTTCTCAGCGGCGCAGACTCATGTGTAAGCGGACCGAATGGTTCCATGACCGGATCGTTCATTTTATCCCTCGCAATGCTGCTGCCTGCGTTGTGTTGCTTGTCCCTCAGCGCCGACCCCCGCCGGCGCTGAAACTATATCAGAATCGGGCGATAGTCGCCTGATTATGCTTTCTTTTCAATATCGCGCGCCGGTGTTTCGGGTTTCATACCACCTTTACGCCGGGAGAAAGTGTTTTCGCCATTGGCGCGCCAGTCGCCGCTGACAGCCTTATCGGCAAAGTTACTCCAGACATCGCTCCAATCGCCGAGGGAATAACCGTGCCATGGCGGCTGCGGCGAGAGCGGCGGCAATTGCAGGTTTTCCCATATCTCGCGGGCCCGCACCATATAGGGTTCCGCGGGCAGGGCGAGCGGCGGCATGGCAGCTTTCAATGTGGCGTCGATGAGAAGTGTGCCCTCGGCATTCTTGTTTGCCGATTTCGGCCCATGCCCGCCCGAGCGATAGGGCGTCACATGCACGTCGTCGATCATATTGGCGCGGTAGGCGAGCGACCAGAACACGGCGTCGGCATTGCGGGCGTCGATATCGTCAGAGACGGCGATGACGATCTTGCCGCACTGCGCCTGAAGCATCGCTGCACCCTGCAGGCCACGCCAGATCTCGGACTGCGGTGCGCTGCGGTCGAATTCCAGGAAGATAACCTTGCGGATGTTGGTCAGCGGCTCATGCATGACGACGCGCTTGATGCCCTTGATATTGAGCACTTTCTTCAGGTGGTTAAAGAACAGCGGCTCATAGGCAACGCGCTTGAGAACGCTCGATTCGCTGGGGGTTACCTGACTGACGATCGAGACAAGCACCGGCTTGCGTTTGCGGGTGATCGCCGTCACGCGCATCGACATGTTGAAATCCTCGAGCGCGACGTGGCCATGGCTTTCACCAAAGGGGCCTTCCGGCTCAAGCAGTTCCGTGTCGATCAGGCCTTCAATGACGATTTCGGCGTCGGCCGGCACTTCGAGATCGATGGTCTTGCACTTGACGATGCGAACGGCCTCGCCGATGAGACCGCCGGCAACGCCAAGTTCGTCCTGATCGATAGGCAGCTTCTGTGGCCCGGTGAACAGCACGGCAGGGGCACAGCCGATAACGATGGCGCAGGGCATAGGTTCGCCGCGCTTCTGGTACTTCAGCCAATGCTGATACCCGCCGGCACCGGACAGGCGGCTCGCCATGCGCACGCCGAGCCGGTCTTCGGCTTTCAGCGCGGCGCGATAGGTGCCCATGTTGCGTATGCCATTTTCCGGATCACGCGTGACGCACAGCGTCGCGGTGAAATAGGGGGCACTGTCGAAGCCCGGTGTCGATACCGGAACCGGCAAGCTGCCGAGACCCCGGCCTTCGATCTTGAGATCATCGCCTGTGATGACGACTTCCTGGCACGGCGCGTCCTCGACCATGACAGGGTCGATGGGGTTTTCCATGGCGTTGACCCAGACATCGCCGATCTCGCTCTCGGGAACGCCAAGACCGATGGCATAGATTTCCGGCGAAGCGGCGAGGACCCCGACGGCAACCGGGATATCGTATTTCTCGCCCTTCGCATCTTTCACATCGGTGAAAAGAAAGCCGCGCCGCTGCGATTCGGGCAGACCGCCCTGGAACTGCCAGCGTGCCAGCGGATGCAGTTCGCTGTCCTTGTCGATCGGCACCTGAATTCGCGTCAGCAGGCCGCGTTCTTCCAGCCGTTCCAGATGTTCTTGCAGGTCCAATGGAGCCTTGCGCTTGTGCGTCGTCATGTAAGTCTCATTCTCCCGAAGATGCGCCTCTCCAGTGCCGTGCAGGCGAGGTGAAAAGCGCAAAACCCACTCATAATCATAAGAGCGATCCGCCCAATCAGAAAGATATTGCATCTTTTCGATTGCATTACTCCGACATACTGTCATACATTAATACGAAGAGCAACAGAATGTCGTCGGCGTAATTTCAGCCGGTAAGGGTAGAGGATTTATGGGAAGCCCACTTCATAAAAACACGAGCGGACATGGGACAGCGGTATTGGAAAAGCCTGAGACGGCTGATCTGTCGCCGGAAATGAAGCTTGTACGCGATGCGTTGTTCCGCCATGTCGGAAAGCCGCTTCCGCGCAAGGAAGACGGGCGGCTCATTACCGGCAAGGGCCGGTTTTCCGACGATTTCAGCCTGCCCGGACAGACATTCGCTGCGATGGTACGCTCGCCATACCCGCATGCGCGGATCCTCGGCATCGACACGTCCGAAGCGCTGGCCAGCCCCGGCGTTCTGACGGTGTTGACTGGCGCCGACCTGTTGGCCGCCGGGCTCGAACCCATCCCGCACAATCCGGTTCCCTCAACGAAATTCGACGTGAAGCTGACGGCTGCCGGTGGCGGTACACCCTTCACGGGCCCGCATTATCTGCTCCCGGCCGCCAAGGCCCGCCATGTGGGCGAAGCTGTCGCCGTGGTGGTCGCCGAGACGGCGGCCCAGGCTGCAGATGCAGCTGAAAAAGTGTTTGTCGACTACGAGGAATTGCCGCACGTCACCGAAACGGCAAAGGCCGCGCTGCCCGGCGCACCCGCAGTGTGGGAAGAAGTGCCGGACAATGTCTTCATCGACTCGAGCTTTGGCGACGAAGCGGGGACAGGAGCAGCCTTCGCGGCGGCTGATCACGTGGTTACGGCCGAATTCCATATCGGCCGCGTGACCGCAGTACCCATCGAGCCGCGCTCGTCGCTCGGTCAGTTCGACGAGGCGACYGGGCGCTATACGCTTTATGCCGGCAGCGGCGGCGCCGTGCGCCAGAAGGGTGAGCTTGCCAAGGTTCTCGGTATCGAGCCGAAGAACCTGCGCGTGCTTTCATACGACGTCGGCGGAAATTTCGGCGCGCGCAATCGTGTCTATGTGGAGTTCGGTCTGGTGCTCTGGGCATCAAAGAAGATCGGGCGGCCGGTGAAATATACGGCGACGCGCTCCGAGGCGTTCCTTACGGATTATCAGGGTCGTGATCTCATCACCAAGGTTGAACTGGCGCTTGATCGCGAGGGCAAGTTCCTGGYGATGCGGGCGGATAATCTCAGCAATGTCGGCGGCCGCTGCGTGTCGCTGTCACCGCTCAGCAAGGGATCCGGTCTCATCACCGGCTCCTATCACATTCCGGTGGCAACGCTGCGCGCCCGCGCCGTCTTCACCAATACGATGTGCACGCAGGCCTACCGCAGTTCCGGCCGGCCGGAAGTAACCTACGCGATCGAGCGTCTTGTCGAAAAGGCTGCGCGCGAACTCGGTTTCGACAAGCTCGAACTGCGCCGCAAGAACCTCGTTTCGCCGGACATGATGCCTTACACCAACGCCGTCGGCTCGGTCTATGACAGCGGCGAATACGAAAAGAACATGGACCGCGCTCTCGAGCTCGCCGACTGGGATGGCTTCGAGGTGCGGCGCGAGGAAGCGGCCAGCCGCGGCAAATTGCTGGGCCGGGGTTTTGCCAATTACGTCGAGTCGTCCATCGGTTCACCGAAGGAACGCGCCGAGATCGAAATCAAGCAGGATGGCACGGTCGAAGTCGTCATCGGTACCCAACCGAGCGGCCAGGGTCATGAGACGAGCTTTGCGCAAGTGGTCGCCGACATGATCCAGGTGCCTGTCGAAAAGGTATGGATCGTTCTTGGCGATACCGACATCGTCAGCGTTGGCGGCGGGTCGCATTCGGGCCGTTCGATGCGCCACGCGGGAACCGTCATGGCCATGGCGTCTGCAGACCTCCTGAAGGAAGGTCGCCGGCGCGCAGCGGAACATCTCGGCGCAGACTTCGACGCTATCGATTTCGAAAGCGGTCATTTCAAGCTGCGCGGCACCAACCAGACGATCGATATCTTCACGCTTGGTGACTTGACGCGTGAGAAGGATGGGCCGTTGCGGGTGGCGCGTGACAATGAGATGCACACGCCGGTGTTTCCGAATGGCGCAGCGATCTGTGAAGTCGAGGTGGATCCGGAAACCGGACACGTGCTCATTACCAGCTACGCGACCGTGGACGATGTGGGCCGCTGCATCAATCCGCTGATCGTGCATGGCCAGACCCATGGCGGCATTGCGCAGGGCGTAGGGCAGGCGATGTGGGAGCTTTGCGCCGTCGATGCCTCGTCGGGCCAACCGCTCGCCGGATCGTTCATGGATTACGGCATGCCACGCTCCGACAACATGCCTTCGTTCAAGTGCGAGATTGCCGAAGTGATTTCGCCGACCAATCCGCTTGGCATCAAAGCCGGCGGCGAAGGCGGGACGACGCCGGCGCTTGCGACGGTCGTCAACGCCGTGCTCGACGCGCTCAAGGACTACGGCGTCACCGATATCGATATGCCGGTCACGCCGCATGCGGTGTGGCGAGCCATTCATCAATCGAAAGGCGAGCGCGATGCTCGTGCGTCCTAGGAGGATTTCTCGCAAATGACTGCCGAAACCAAGAACAATATCCGCATCATCGCTTTTCCGGGCGCTCCTAACCTGCCGACATTCGCAGCGGTGGAACAGGGGTTCTTCGCCGATGAGAACCTGTCGGTCGACCTGACTTTGACAGGGAGCTCGGTCGAACAGGCGCAGCGGACCGCCGCGGGTGAATTCGATATCGTCTTTACCGCATTCGATAATGTCGTGGCTTATGGCGAGGGGCAGGGAGCTGCTGGCGCCGGTGTCGATCCGGGCTATGTCGTGCTCATGGGCGGGACGCAGCTCGAGCTTGCAATCGTTACAGCCCCCGAGATCAAGGAGTATTCGGATCTCAAGGGCAAATCCGTCGCGCTTGATGCCCTCTCGACGGGGTTTGCGTTTGTGCTGTTCGATATGTTCGAAGACGGCGGACTGAAGCGGGACGAAGCGAACTACGCGCCGGTAGGAGCCACACCACAGCGCTGGCAATCGGTGAAGGGCGGAGAGCATGCCGCGACCCTGACCATCGAGCCATTCACCAGCATTGCCCGCCGTTCGGGCTTCAACGTGCTCGACGTGTCGACCCGGATCTACGACAGCTATCAGGGCGGCGTGGTTACGGCGAGGCGCGCCTGGGCAACGGAGAATCCTGACGCTGTTCGCGCGTTCATCCGAGGTTACCTGAAGGGCCTTGCCTGGACGCTTGATCCGGCAAATCGCGAGGCGGCTGAACAGCTTTTGCAGGCGAAGATGCCGGAAATCCAGCCCGCGGCGTTGCAGTCTGTCATGAGCAGCCTGCTGTCGTCGAAATCGGGTCTGACACCGGATGCGAAAATCATTCCGGAAGGCATGAAGCGCGTGCTCGAACTGCGCTCGCGCTACGGCATAGCCGGGGCACCGCTGACCGATCCGGCGAAATATCTGGACCTGTCGCACTACGAGGCCGTGACCGGCGCAAACTGAGAGGAGAGTTTAATGGATCTCAAGGGCGAATACCGCATAGCTGCGCCGCGCGAGCATGTCTGGGCGCTGATCAATGACCCGCAAGCACTGCGCGAATGTATCCCCGGTTGCAACAGCCTTGAAGGCTCGCTGGAGGATGGGTTTACCGCCCGTGTGACCACCAAGATCGGTCCGGTCAAAGCGACATTTGAAGGTGAAGTTACCCTGAGCAACGTGATAGCGCCCGAGAGCTATACCATCTCCGGTGCTGGCAAGGGTGGTATCGCCGGTTTCGCCAAGGGTGGCGCCGACGTCAACCTTGCCGATGTCGATGGTGAAACAGTCCTGACTTATGTCGCCAAGGCGCAGGTAGGCGGCAAGCTGGCACAGCTCGGTTCCCGGCTCATCGATTCAACGGCCAAGAAGCTTGCAGACGAGTTCTTCGCCAGCCTCGCTGCCCGCGCCGCACCTGCTGATGCTGTGGCGGCAGCGATTGAAACACCGGCGGAACGCCCGAAGGCCCGCTGGTTCTCCAGATAGTCAGAGGTACCCAACCCATGTCCAACGTCGCCATCACCGTCAACGGCACACTCCACACGAAGGAGGTCGAAGACCGTACGTTGCTCGTCCAGTTCCTGCGCGATCATCTTGGCCTGACCGGAACGCATGTCGGCTGCGACACGACGCAGTGCGGCGCCTGCACGGTCATCGTCGATGGCAAGGCTGTCAAATCCTGCACGATACTTGCGGCGTCCATCGAGGGCGCATCGGTTTCCACGGTCGAAGGTCTGGCCGATGGCGAAAAGCTGCACGATGTGCAGGCGGCCTTTCATGAGCATCACGGATTGCAGTGCGGTTTCTGCACGCCCGGCATGATCATGGCGTCGGTCAACATGATCGAACGTCATGACGGCGTCCTCGACGAAGCAATGGTTCGCCACGAGCTAGAGGGCAATCTTTGCCGTTGCACAGGATATCACAACATCATCAAGGCGGTGCTCTCCGCCGCTGAAAAGCACCGCACGGCGCACGCCGTCGCAACGGAATGAAGAAGGCAAACGCCTATGTATGAAACAACCTACCTTAAGCCAGGAACGCTGCAGGAAGCAGTCAGTCTTTTCTCCGAAGTCGAGGAAGCCGCCTACCTCTCCGGCGGGCATACGCTGATCCCCACGATGAAGGGAAGGCTGGCGGCTCCTGCCCATCTGATCGATGTCCGCCGCATTCCCGAACTTTCGGGCATTACCGTTGGTCCCGATCGCATCATAGTCGGTGCCGCAACCACGCATGCCACTGTCGCTGCATCTGAAAAGATCAGAGCGCTCATTCCGTCGCTCTGCGGTCTTGCCGGTTCGATCGGTGACGTGCAGGTCAGGCACGTCGGCACAATCGGCGGCTCCGTCGCCAATAATGACCCGGCAGCGGACTACCCGTCGGCCGTACTGGCGCTCGATGCGACGTTGCATACGGATCGCCGCAGCATCCCGGCTTCCGAATATTTCGCCGGGCTGTACACGACGGCGCTGGAGCCTGGTGAAATTCTCGTCCGTATCGAGTTCAAGGTGCCCGAGATTGCCGGGTATGCCAAGTTTCGCAATCCGGCGTCACGTTATGCCCTGGCAGCTGCGTTCGTTGCCCGTCATCGCGACGGCAATATCCATGTGGCGATCACGGGGGCCGGAAACGCCGGCGTCTTTCGCTGGACGGAAGCCGAGGAAGCGCTGCAGGCGGGGTTCGAGCCGGATGCGGTGAAAGGGCTGCTGCCCGATGAGAATGACCTGATGGGCGACATGCACGCTCCTGCCGATTACCGCGCGCATCTTGTCGGGGTCGTGACCCGCCGTGCCGTGGAAAACCTCGGCGGCACATTGATCGAATGATGATAGATCATGCTGACGGAGTTATGCTCCGTTCGATTCGCCGCCTTCGGACAGGAGATCCAGCATTGCCGGATTGATGAAAAGGTTTTCGCGTCCTGATTTGATTTCCCGAAGCACGCCTATTTCTACGAGCGCTTTCAGATAGGTGGAGGCCGTTTGCCTCTTGGCAATTCCTGCGTCAACCAGATCGCCAATGCGGCAATAAGGCTTAACGAAGATAATTTCTGCAAGCTCTCGAGAATAGATTTTTGGCAGTTCCTGACGAATTCTGGCGGTAGTTTCATTCAAAAGGTCGCGAATTGCGCGGATCTTTAATGTCGACCATTGTGCAGTCTCCTTCACTGCTTCAATCATGAAAAGAATCCAGTTCTCCCATTCGCTATTTGTAGTGACGGCCAGAAGCCGCTGATAGTAGAGCGATTTGTTCCGGATAATGTAGCGGCTAAGATAGAGGATCGGAATTTCCAACAATCCTTTGTCGACGAGAAACAGAAGATTCAAGACACGGCCTGTTCTGCCGTTCCCGTCAGTGAACGGGTGGATTGCCTCGAACTGATAATGCATTACCGCAAGGCGGATGATTGGATCGATGTCTTCCGCTTCATGGATATAACGCTCCCAGTTTGCGAGCTTATCGCGCAGCAAGTCCTGCCCATCAGGGGGTGTATAAATAACGGCGCCGGTTGCCTCGTTCACAAGTGCTGTCCCGGGTGTAGCACGAATATCCAGATCAAGACCTTTGATCGTACGGCAAACCTGGACTGCTATCGACGTGGAGAGTGGGCGTTGTTCGAGCATTCGAAACCCCTCCCGAAGAGCGGTGCGGTATCGCAAAGCCTCCTTTGTTGCCGCATCCGCTTGATTGCTTTCCTCGTTGACAAAGCGAAACAGACGATCCGTTGTTGTGACAATATTTTCGATCTCGGAACTTGCCTGTGCTTCCAGGAGAGGGATGGAATTGATCAACACAGCTTGGTTGGGTATGAGTTGGCCCGATACCAGCAGTTCTGCCAAGGCTACGCGTGCCTCGATGCAGGCCTTTAGTATAGGCTTTGTCTCTATATCCCGCGATGGGGGCAAAAGAGGCAAATCATTGTAGGGACGTTCAGGCCGAAAGGTCATGTCGATGTTCTCGGTTTTCATCGACGTATCATTGTTACATGTCGATTGGATCGACACGATGCCCTAATATGTCGACAAAATCAATTTATATCGACATATTATTAAATCGGTCAAAGCAAAAAGAACCGCCGCGGTTGCCCGCAGCGATTCTTCAATAAGCGATGGACCCTTGTCGTGTCAGACGCTGTCGTGGCCGGTAATTTCGCTCTGCCATGGGGCAACGTATTTTTCCAGCCAGCCAACCAGTGCGGTCAAGGCCACGGCGAGCACCATGATCAGAATGACGGGCACGAACATCTCGGCAGTGCGGAAACTATTGGCCGAGGTGATGATGATACCGCCGAGGCCGGAGATTGCGGTGAGAAACTCGGCGATGACGATACCGATGACCGCCTTGCCGATACCGAGACGCAGACCAGCCATGATGTAGGGGATTGTTGCCGGCAGGATGATGCCGCGCATGATGGCCGTCTGCGAGGCGCAGAAGGCGGTGCCGACCTCGATCATGGTTTTCGGCACGGCCTTCACACCGAACCACGTGTTGATGCAGATCGGGAAGAAGGAGAGGAGAAAAACCACAACGGCCTTGACCATGAAGCCAAGACCGAACCACAGGATCAGCAAGGGAACGAGGGCAATCAGCGGGGTGGCATAGCCAGCGGTGACATAGATGCCCAGGGCGGACTCGAGAATACGGTATCGGCCGAGGAGAAGACCGACCGGGATACCGACGATCGCGGCGACGATATAACCGACGATGAATGGCTGGCTGCTCTGAATGAGCGCATCCTGCAGGCGGCCGGTCTGCAGCATCGAGAAGAATGCCTTGATGATGGCGCTGGGGTAGGTGCCAAGCAACGGGTTGACGTCGCGGCCGAAGAACTCCCAGAGACCAGTCGCCACGGCGACCGATATGGTGGTGATCACCCATGCCGGTACAGTGGTTGTCCAGCTTGCCTGACCTGTGCGGCGCTCCACGCGGGCTGGCGCCTGTATTTCTGCGTCTGTCGTCATAGTCTTTCCTTAGGCTGCAGCCGAAACGCCCGCATCGTGCAGGGCTTCCCAGATCAGCGTGCGTTTCTTGGAATATTCCGCCGAAGTGCGGATGGCGCGCATATCGAGACGCGGGCGCTCCAGTTCGATCGGAATGATCTGGCTTATCTTGCCGGCATGCATGACCGCAACGCGGTCTGCGAGCATCACCGCTTCGTCAAGATCATGGGTCACGAAAATGATGGTCTTCTGTGTCTTGGCATGGATGGAAAGCAATTCGCCGTGCAGCCCCTCACGCGTCTGCGAATCCAGCGCGCCGAAGGGCTCGTCCATCAGCAGTACTTCGGGATCGATCGCCAGCGCGCGAGCAATACCCACGCGCTGTTTCATGCCGCCGGAAAGCTGGTGCGGGCGTCTGTCCTTTGCCAGGGTCAGACCCACCAGTTCCAGATAATGCATGGCCGTCCGGGAAAGTTCAGGCTCCTTCATGCCCTTCATCTCCAGCCCATAGCCGATATTGCTGAGCGTATTGCGCCATGGCAGCAGTTCGGCATGCTGGAACACCATGCCGCGGTCGTGGCCACAGCCGGAGACAGGACGCCCGGCGACTTTGACCTGACCGGACGTGGCTGTCTCAAGGCCCATGATAATGCGCAGGGCGGTCGTCTTGCCGCATCCGCTCGGGCCGATCAGGGCAACGACGTCACCCTTTTCGACATTGAAGGAGACACCGTCCAGGGCATGATGCGTACCAAAGGATTTGGTGATGTTCTGTACTTCCAGATGGGCCATATCAACTTTCCAATATTACTTCTTGACGCGTGCGAGAGCCTCGGTGCGTACGCTGTCATCGACGAACTTCTTGGTATCGGCGTTGCCGTCGAGGAACTTGAGCTTGACCATCTCATCGTCAACCCACTGCAGCTTGTCCAATGGGATGGCCAGATCCGCATTGATCGCCTTGTACTCGAT
>NZ_JBFUMG010000007.1:0-33267 GCF_054049495.1 Phyllobacterium sp. P5_D12
TCCCAACGATCAGAAAGCCGGGGCTCCATGCTCCGGCTTTCTTTTCTTGCCGGGCCCATGTATGCGACACTCTTGATAAGAAAAAGGAATGCATATGCGACTTGGTGGACGCCTGCAGGCGGCAATCGAAGTTCTGGACGATATTGAAAATCGCAAGCGACCGGCTTCCGACGCCTTGAAGGATTGGGGATTATCGCATCGCTTTGCCGGTGCGGGTGATCGCGCGGTCATCGGCAATATCGTCTATGATGCTCTCAGGCGGAAACTGTCGCTTGCCTGGCGCATGGATAGYGATGCAGCGCGTCGTATAGCCTTTGGTGTTCTGCTTTCCGATGCGGAACTCGACATCGAGGATATCAATGTCGCTCTCGAAGGCGATAAATTCGCGCCAGAACCGCTGGAAGCCGAACGCCTGGCGGTCTGGGCAGACCGCGATCTCAATTCTGCGCCGGATCATATTCGCGCCGACGTTCCGGAATGGTGCATTCCGCATTTCCAGGCAATCTTTGGCGACAAATGGGTCGAGGAAGCGGCAGCCCTCAGCGACCGCCCACCGGTCGACCTGCGGGTCAATACGCTCAAAGCCGATCGCGACAAGGTTCTAAAGGAACTCGCGCGTGCCGGTGCCAATCCTGCACCATTGCTGGAAACTGCCGTGCGCGTCCCGCCCTTGCGTGCCATGGGCCGTCACCCGAACGTTCAGGCGGAACCCGCCTTCCAGCGCGGCCTGTTCGAAGTGCAGGATCTGGGCTCGCAGCTTGCGGCGAAACTCTCAAACGCCAAGGCTGGCGAACAGGTGCTTGATTACTGCGCCGGGGCGGGGGGCAAGACCTTGGCGCTTGCGGCAGAGATGGGTAACAAGGGTCAGATCCATGCCTATGATGCCGAGCGCGCCCGCCTTGCACCCATTTTCGATCGGCTGAAGCGGGCAGGGGTGCGCAATGCGCAGGCCCATGCCAACGTTGGTGATCTTGCCCCGCTCGCGGGCCAGATGGATATGGTTCTGGTAGATGCGCCTTGCACAGGTTCAGGCACATGGCGGCGCAGGCCCGACGCGAAGTGGCGCCTCAGCGAGCAGCAGCTCGAGCGCCGCGAAGTGGAGCAGCGCGAGGTTTTGGAAGCGGCGAAGGCTTACGTGAAACCGGGCGGCCGGCTCGTCTACATAACCTGTTCGCTGTTCGCGCCAGAAAACGGCGACCAGGTCGCAGCTTTTCTTGATGCCAACAGCGGATACAGTGCCGTCGATACGCAACCCTTATGGGACCAGGCAGTGTCCACAGAGTCGGGATTGAAGCCGCTGTTTAGAGATGGGACAACCATCCTTTCCCCATTATCCACGTCAACCGATGGCTTCTTCATTTCAGTTCTCAGGCGAGAAAAATAAAGCTACAAAMGGGCTGCGACCTTCGTTGAAGAGAGGATATGCATGTCCCGTTCCCAAGCGCTTCTGTTGTTTCTCGTATTGGTTATCGGCGGCGGTCTCGCCATTGGCTACATCACTCTTCCCGGCGAATGGTACGCCGGTCTCGTCAAACCTTCCTTCAATCCCCCGAACTGGATTTTTGCTCCGGTATGGACAACCCTCTACATCCTCATAGCCATCGCCGGATGGCGGGTGTGGGATCGTGGATTGAGCGTGCCCCAGGAGTTCTGGTGGGCGCAACTGGCGCTGAACTTTCTCTGGTCGCCGGCATTTTTCGGCTTCCAGCAGATGGGTCTTGCGCTCATCGTCATCGTACTACTACTGATAACCATCATCGGCTTCATCAAGGTGACGTGGAGTTCTGAACCGGTATCGGCGCTTTTGTTCGTGCCTTACCTGTTGTGGGTGGCCTTCGCGTCGCTTCTCAATCTGTCGCTTTGGAGGCTCAATGCCGGCTGATGTATTCGAGGATGTAACAATGATCGGCGGGAAACGTGTCCTCTTTGTCATGGCCGTCGACGCGGAATACGGGCCGCATCTGCAGCGGCTTTTCACACCGCTGATTACCGGGGTTGGTCCGGTGGAGGCAGCGGTAAGCGTGTCGGCAACGCTGGCGAGCCTTGCGGTAAATGGCGCGCTGCCGGACCTCGTCGTGTCGCTTGGATCGGCCGGTTCGCGTACGCTCGAACAGACGGAGGTGTACCAGGTCACCAGCGTTTCGTACCGTGACATGGATGCTTCCGCGCTTGGGTTCAAAAAAGGCGCAACTCCCTTTTTGAATTTGCCGATTGTGGTCCCGCTTGGCTATCGAATACCCGGTGTGAAGGAAGCTTCCCTGTCGACCGGAGCCAACATCGTCTCCGGCAGCGCCTACGATCAGATCGATGCGGATATGGTGGAGATGGAAACCTTCGCCGTGCTGCGCGCGTGCCAGCGTTTCGAGCTGCCGCTCATCGGCTTGCGCGGCATTTCCGATGGCTCGGCGGACCTTCGTCATGTGGATGACTGGAAGGAATATCTGCACGTCATCGACGAGAAGCTGGCGGTTGCCGTCGAGGCAATGGCTGCAGCGATTGAGGCCGGTTCGTTGAATATTTGATCTCTACCACCATTTCTTGAATCAGAATTGCACCTCCTTCATCCATCCTGTGAACGATCGGAATCACTTTTGTCGTAGGTGCCAGTAACCCATTGCACCGACTCGACATTTGCTTTAAAGGCCCGCCATGAACACACCCACTCATCCAGATACAGTCCTCATCGTCGATTTCGGCAGTCAGGTGACGCAGCTGATTGCACGGCGCGTGCGTGAAGCCGGCGTCTATTCCGAGATCGTTCCCTTCCAGTCCGCTGGCGAAGCCTTCCATCGCATCAATCCAAAAGCGGTCATCCTCTCGGGCAGTCCGCACTCCACTGTCGATATCGGCAGTCCCCGTGCGCCGCAGGAAGTCTTCGACGCCAATATCCCGGTTCTCGGTATCTGCTATGGCGAACAGACCATGTGCGCCCAACTCGGCGGTAAGGTCGAGGCAGGACATCACCGCGAATTCGGCCGCGCCTTTCTCGACATCCAGGAAGAATGCGCGCTGTTCGATGGCGTCTGGGCCAAGGGTACGCGCCATCAGGTGTGGATGAGCCATGGCGACAAGGTCATGGAAATTCCCGATGGCTTCAAGGTCGTCGGCACCTCCACTGGCGCGCCCTTCGCGGCGATCGCCAACGAGGCCAAAAAATACTACGCCGTACAGTTCCACCCGGAAGTGGTGCACACGCCGGATGGGGCGAAGCTTCTTGAAAACTTCGTCCATCGCATCGCAGGTATCGAAAGCGACTGGTCGATGTCGGCCTACCGCGAAAAAGCGGTTGATCTCATCCGCAAGCAGGTCGGCGACAAGAAAGTCATCTGTGCTTTGTCCGGCGGTGTCGATTCGTCCGTTGCGGCCCTGTTGATCCATGAAGCAGTTGGCGACCAGCTGACTTGCATCCTCGTCGACCACGGCCTGATGCGTAAGAACGAAGCCGCCGATGTCGTCCAGATGTTCCGCGAGCATTACAATCTACCATTGATACTCGTGAACGCACAGGATCGGTTTATTGGTGCGCTCGAGGGCGAAGCCGACCCCGAGAAGAAKCGCAAGACGATTGGCAGGCTCTTCATCGAAGTCTTTGAAGAGGAAGCCAAAAAGCTTGGCGGTGCTGATTTCCTCGCGCAGGGCACGCTCTATCCGGACGTGATCGAAAGCGTGTCGTTCACCGGCGGCCCGTCGGTGACGATAAAATCGCACCACAATGTCGGCGGTCTTCCCGAACGCATGAACATGAAGCTGGTCGAGCCGCTGCGCGAGCTCTTCAAGGATGAAGTGCGCGTGCTCGGCAAGGAGCTTGGCTTGCCGGACCATTTCATCGGCCGCCATCCTTTCCCGGGACCGGGTCTCGCGATACGCTGCCCAGGCGGCATCACCCGTGAGAAGCTGGAAATCCTGCGCGAGGCCGACGCGGTCTATCTCGACGAGATTCGCAAGGCCGGTCTCTACGATGTCATCTGGCAGGCTTTCGCCGTGCTTCTGCCGGTACAGACCGTCGGCGTCATGGGCGATGGCCGTACCTACGAATTCGTCTGCGCCCTGCGTGCCGTGACCTCGGTCGATGGCATGACCGCCGATTTTTACCACTATGACATGAGTTTCCTCGGTCAGGCGGCAACGCGTATCATCAATGAAGTCAAGGGCATCAACCGCGTTGTCTACGACGTCACTTCAAAGCCGCCAGGTACGATCGAGTGGGAGTGAAGCGGGGTACCGTGGAGTAGTATCGGATGGCAGAGGACACTCGAGCGAATCCTAAGCCATCACCCCAACCTTCACGACTTTGTGGCCTTCAAATATTCGGTCGCGCGCTGCTCGAAAAGTTAGCGCGCGCGACCAGTTCTCGGCGTCGATCACACGTCGTAGATCAACTACTGCTCCTTCTTGAACAAATCCTGGAAGATGAGCTGGCCCCAAGTGCGGCGGTGTGCGTGCACCAGCGCGCCACCCTCGTTGAGCTTTCCCAGCTTGACGGGTGCGAACCCGAGTTGTTTGGCCAAATCCGCCACAGGAGCGATCGCGTCCTCCTCGTCGCTCGACAGAAAGACGACCCGGTGCCCGCCCTCGACGATCGGATCGGCAGCCAGGGTGGCCGCAACCAGGTGATTGAAACCTTTCACGAGCTTGGCGCCGGTGAACGCCTTCGCCACGAAGGCGGAGGCCGGGAGGCCGTCCAGCTCTTCAGGGACTGGAAACGCGTTCATCGCGTCGATGACTGTCTTGCCTTCCCAGCTCGGCAGGGCCTTCGCAACCTCGCGATGCTCCCCGAACGGGACCGCCAAGATGATTGTGTCAGCCGCGAGCGCTTCCCGCAGCGACTTGGCGACGACCGTGGGTCCAATCGCCCGAGCCTGCGGCGCCAACGCCTCGGGCGGCAGGCGGCTCGCGACGGCCACCTTGATGTTTTTACGGGCGAAGGCGTGGGCGAGAGCTTGGCCAATCTTACCGAATCCTATAATTGCGTAGCTCATAATACATCTCCGATTTGTGTTGATATTGATTTCCCAGCCCTCAACGGCGCTGGGTTATCCGTGTGGCGACCTTTGGGCAGACGACCTGCCGTGAACGACTTCCGCGCGGCCGGCCGGTCAGCCGCTTCCCGCGATCCGCGCGATTTCAGATGGCCGAAAAGCCGCCGTCGACAGACAACTCCACCCCATTCACGAAGCTCGAATCGTCTGAAGCAAGAAACAGCGCGGCCGCTGCAATTTCCTCAGGACGACCCATCGTTCCCCGCGGGATCAGGGATTCGAACATCTGCTTCGCCTCCTCGGTGAGGACTTGGTCCTGCATCGGTGTGGCGATCGGCCCCGGATGCAGTACGTTGACCCGGATATTCCTGCCCTTCAGCTCATTGAGCCAACCGCGTGCGAATGCGTGCAACGTCGCCTTGCTAGCCGCATAAACGCTGTAACCAGGAAAACCTTTGAGCGAAGCAACTGACCCGGTCATGAAGATCGATCCGCCATCGTTGAACAGCGGCAACGCCTTCTGAACTGTAAACAGCGTGCCGCGCGCATTCAGGTTGAAGGCCGCATCGAAGTGCTGCTCGGTAATCTCGCCCAGTGGGAGGGCTTCGCCCATGCCAGCGCTCGCGTACAGGACGTCGATCTTGCCCTTTTCCCGCATGACTGTATCGAAGAGCCGGTCGAGGTCGTCGAGATTGGCCGCGTCGCCGCGCACGCCGGTCACGTTCCGGCCAATCAGCCTGACGGCCTCATCGAGCGCTTCCTGCCGACGGCCCGTAATGAAAACATAGGCGCCTTCTTCAACGAACCGCCTGGCGCTTGCCAGCGCCATGCCGCTTGATCCGCCCGTGATGACTGCAACCTTACCTTCTAGCTTTCCCATGACTTTTCCTTTCGTCGTATCGGACAGCGTCTGCCTCCGAGAACCTCGAAATGGGTCCGCCGGCGTCAGTTGTTGAGTGCGGAAGCACGCACATCGGTGGTGCGAAATCGATCCGGCTGGACGACTGACGCCAGCCGCGACGATCGGCGTCCGCCGTTCGGAATTGGGCCGCGCTCGTCGACATAGGCAATAATGACCGCCCGTACTGCTGTTCGATGTGTTAGATACGGGCTTTGGAAGGCGCACCACACGGTGCGGGATTGCACCATGGTCGACTGGGATGACATTCGCTACTTTCTTGCCGTGGCGCGCGGAGGCTCAGTGCGGGCTGCCGCCGAGGGCCTCGGAGTGTATCACTCGACCGTGCTGCGACGCATCGCACAGCTCGAGGAACGCCTCGGGGCGCAGATGTTCGAAAAGCTGCCTTCGGGCTACCGCCTGACGGCTGCGGGCGAGGAGGTCCTCGAGCTCGCGAACCAGATGGAAGCGTCGTCGCACCAGCTGGAGACGCGCGTCTTCGGTCGCGACCAGAGCGTGCGCGGGCTTCTGCGGGTGACGTTGGCTCCGCCCCTCGCGACACACCTGCTCATGCCGGATTTCGCCGATTTCGCGCGTCTGCATCCGGACATCGAGATGGAAATCTTGTCGTCTGGCGATCTGGCAAATCTGACCAACCGAGAGGCCGACGTGGCGATCCGCGTCGTCTACGACCGCAAAACCCTGCCGCTCAATCTTCACGGCCTGAAGGGACCGGAGCTGTTCGGCGCCGTCTACATGTCCTGCGATCGACTAGCCGCATGGCGTGCGGGCGCCCCTGATCCCATCCGGTGGATCGTCATAAGCATTCATGGAATTCCGGATTGGGCCAGTGAGGGTGAGGTTCGCACCACGGGGGTTCCGTTCAGGACCACGGACGCCGGCGCGCAGATCGTTGCTGTACGGCAAGGGCTCGGGATCACGACACTGCCGTGCTTCGTCGGAGATGCCGACCCCCTGCTGGTGAGGGTGCCGGGCACCGACCTGCACATGTACGGAACGCTCTGGCTTCTCACACAGGGGGAAACACGCAAGACGAAGCGCGTGCGGCTCTTCACGGAGTTCGTATCCCGCAGGCTCGCCGCGTACGCTCCGCTTCTCGCGGGGCTGTCCTCGCGCGACTGATCCCCGCTCAGCGCATAGGACCACTCAGCATGTGATCCGCCAGGCTGTAGCAGTGGCTCGCCTGATAGGCGTTCCGGCCCCGGTTCATGTGCGTCAGGTTGAACGCCCGGATGGCCCGCAACGCACGGGGCGCCGCGAGGAATTTACCGATCGAGGAGCAGCCGCGGACCTTGATGCCGAAAATATCCTCGCCGCGGGGAAAGAAATAGCCGACGTCTTCCGGCATCATGACACAGTGCTCAAGGAACGCTTCGTCCACCTTGTCCTGATCGAGCGAATGGTCGGTGGTGAAATCGGAAAGGTGCACCAGGAATAGCGCGCGAATGCCCCCGCCGTCCGCATAGAGCGAGAAGAGCTCCATCCAGCTCGCATTGACGCGAACGAGCGCCTTGCCCGGAGTCGACGGCAGACAGGAAACCGACCAGTAATACCGCTCGGTCTGACGCGGGATCGGGATGCAGTCGCGGCCGTAGCGCCGGAGAATCTCCAGGACCTCTTGCCCCTGCGGCCGGGTTAGCAGCTTCTCAAACCGCGCAACGTATCTGAGACGCAGTTCCGGGGACTCCGGGCGCTCGTCGGCGTCGCGCAGGACCGTCTTGCCGTGCATCCAATCGCGCTGCTGCTGGAGATCCAGGAATCGGCGCAGACCAGTGGTGTTTGGGCGGCGAGTCGCGCTCGTTTCGGATACCATGTCTGTTGATTGCCCACCGAGAACTGCCCCGGCATTTCCGCCGAGAATTGACCCGCCTTTATGTATGTTCCGGTCTGAGGTGGTGGTCAAGCTCCTGTTTCTCTCCAAATGCGCGTTGGGCGGCAGGCGGCCCCTGGACCGGCGAGAAAGCGTTGTTGGGCTGCCGTCCTCCATGGCGCGGCGGGATGGCGGCGCTGCTGGCACAGGTGTATGATGCTCGTTTAATACTTCGAGATCAGGGAGGACAGCATGACTTCTTGGGAGATCAAGGGACGCGAACTCGTTAATTGCACCTGCGAGTATGGCTGCAACTGTCAATTCAATGCGCTGCCCGACAAGGGCCATTGCCATGCCGTTGCGGGCATCCAGATCGATGAGGGTCATCATGGCGAGACCGTTCTCGATGGCCTCCGGCTTGCTGCAATCTTCAAATGGCCTGGCGCCATCCACGAAGGCAATGGCGAAGCCATCGCTTTCGTCGATGAGAGCGCAACCGACCGGCAGCGGGAAGTGCTGCTGCGCATCATGACCGGCCAGGACACCGACCCGTTCGCGACGATGTTCGCCGTCTACGCCTCAACCGTGACAAAAATGAACGCCCCGGTTTTCACGAAGATCGATCTCGAACTCGATATCGACGGCCGCCGGGGGCGCATTTTCGTCAAGGACTATATCGAAACGGCAGGCGAACCGATCCGAAACAAGGTGACCGGCGCGGACTCGCGCGCTCAGATCGTGTTGCCGAACGGCTTCGAATATGCGGTCGCCGAGATCGGCAGTGCTTCGAGCAGCACAACCGGGCCGGTACAGGTGACCATGAAGGACAGCTACGGCCAGTTCGCGCGGCTGCATCTCAACAATCACGGGGTCGTGCGAGCCTGACGCGCCGCATGGACAGCGCGTCGCCACTCGAACGCCTGCTCAGACGCGACCGGCTCATCACGATCGCCGGTCTGGTGGTGCTGTGCCTGCTGGCCTGGCTTTATATAGTCGCGGGTGCAGGGCTCGACATGAATGCGTGGGAGATGTCAAGGCTCGCCTTATTCCCACACCTGCAAACTGGCGATATGACCTCCGACATGCCCGGCATGGATATGAGCGGAATGGCCATGGAGGCGGAACCTCGGATCTGGGGGCTGCCAATCTGGACGCTGATGATCGCCATGTGGTGGATCATGATGGTCGCCATGATGTCGCCGAGCGCCGCGCCGATTGTCCTGCTCTATGCGCGCGTGCACCGTCATGCGCTCACACAGGGTCAGATCCAGGACAAGCTGGCGCCCACCGGCGTATTTGTGGCGGGCTACCTGCTGGTCTGGCTGGGATTCTCCGTTGTGGCAGCTGGCCTGCATTGGCTGCTCGAACGCGAGGCATTCGTCTCATCGACGATGAGTTCGCAGAGCCGCTGGCTTTCGGGCACCGTCCTAATCGCCGCGGGCCTGTATCAGTTCTCGCCGCTCAAGAGGGCCTGCCTGTCGCATTGCCGGGCGCCGACGGCATTCCTTTCCAGCCACTGGCGTCCCCACGCGCTTGGCGCGCTGCGTTTGGGCGTACTGCACGGGGCCTTTTGTGTCGGCTGCTGCTGGATGCTGATGGCGTTGTTGTTCGTGGGTGGCGTGATGAATTTGGTGTGGATCGCCGCGCTTGCCGTTCTGGTGCTGGTTGAAAAGGTGTTTCCTGCCGGCCAGTGGGTTGGTCGCGCCGCCGGAATCGCCTTGATCGCCTGGGGCAGCGCAACGCTCTTCATCTAATAATGGCGCTGGATCACTTTAAAAGTGTCTCGCTGTGGGCGTGACACTCCCATCCATTTGACCCGCGAATCCAGACAGAACTATCGGCTGCTCTCATATCTTGTGACTTGCCGTCCATCTTGACGCTCTGCCGGACTGTGTACGCAATGAGCGCAATATCCGGGGAAGGCGTGGATACCTCGACATCTTCGAAGACATAGGATTCGAGGCTCCATTTTCCTTCCTCGGTCATCTTTCCCATTTTCTCTTTCGCGATACGCATAACGCCTTGTGTGCCGGTGACGAAGGCAGTCTTTCCCGAGAGTTCCGAAGTGCGGCGGCCGTCTTTCGCCTTCATTGCGTCCCAATAGGATTTCTCGAGGGCCACGATTTCGTCCTTTGTTGGCATGGCATGAGCGTTCATCACATCCTCCTACGGTGTTGTATCACCGCAAAACGCTCCACATCTGCCTGAAGTTCCAGCAAGGCCGCGCAACGATCCCCTGCAGATCGCCGGTTGGACGTGCCGCAATCGCATTACGAGGGTAGAAAGGAAAAACTCGCGGACAGAAGCACGATAAGGATGATTGCAAATACAACTATTCAAGAAGCCAGGATCTGTTGTCGTTCATTATCATTTCTCGAGCGGCGCTTCACTGCACGGCCCATTGCTGAAAACAGTATAGTCTACCTTCTCCGTTCCAGCGCACCTTAATTCTGGCTTGTCACTGAAGCCTGGTTCACGGCTCCAAACATAGAAAGCGATGCAAGCTTCTGTTCATTTCCCATTCATGTTGGCGACTTATTTTTCAAGATACGGGGCATGTTGAAAAGGAGGTATCCCGCATGTCACTTAAATCGGGACTTTCTGCACTTGTTTTAATCGGTGGATTGTTCTCGTTCGGTGCGCCGGCCATGGCGGCTCCGATCACACCCGCGACCGGGTCGCCGGAAGTATCAACTCCGGTCGAGCAGGTGGGTTGGCGTTGTGGTCGCGGATGGCACGTGAACCGGTGGGGACGCTGTGTTCCCAACCGAAGAGTTGCGCGGTGCGGCCCCGGTTGGCATGTCAACCGCTACGGAAATTGTGTTCGCAATCGTCCGGTATACCGGGCATGTCCACGCGGATTTCACTTAACGCCACGCGGATTCTGCGTACCCAACTAACAACACATCTGCAGCCAGCGTTCTGATGAAGGGCGCCGGCGTTCGCAGAATTTCGGGGAACCATATTGTTGTTGATCGGTTCATCTTTTGTAGTGAAAGGATGGCGTAATGGACAACAAACCTTCAAAATCTCCGGTCCGTGAAACAACGAACGAAGCGCGCCAGGGGCCACTCGGACGACCAGTACTAAACGTGCTGATCGTAGCATTACTCCTCGCGCTTGTCGCATGGGGCGCGGCCGAACTCTATGGCGAGCGCGTCGACAACGCGGCAGGCGTTGGAGATAGCGGCAGCGCAGAGCAGAGCGCACCCCCGGCAGCGCCGTCGACAGATCAGCCTGTCACGAACACTCCGACCGCCCCCAACTCCACGCCTCAAACGGGCTCGGGGGGAGATACTCAAACGAAAAACCCGGCCCCGGCGAATTAGTCCAGGTGCGATTGTTGACCGACTGTCGGCGAGACGAAACGATTGCTTCGCTTAAGAAGGAATGATCGATGACGAAGGTTATAACCGAGATTGCCCGCGCCAGCTATGAAGCCTACGTCGCAAAGGACCGTGGGGCGATAGAGGCGCTGATTGCCGAGGACTTTCACTTCACCAGTCCACTCGACAACCGGATCGACCGCGCCACCTATTTCGCGCGTTGCTGGCCGAATAGCGAGACGGTGGAGGGTTTCGAGTTCATTCACCTCGTGCCCTACGCTGACAAGGTCTTTGTTACTTATGAAGGACGCAACACCGATGGCCATCGGTTTCGCAACACCGAGATCCTGGTGGTGCGCGATGGCCAAATCACCGATGCGGAAGTCTATTTCGGCTGGTCAATTCCGCACGAGGCGAAACCCGGTGGATTCATTGACAGCACGCAGGCGTGAGCTACTGTCAATGGAATAACCAGCCGAAACCTACCGCAAGTGCAACGCCGATAAGGAACACGGGGCCATAGACATGATATGACCAGTCATTGTGGCGCATCTCTTGCCGCTTCCCCCATGATTGGTGCGTCACGCATTCCGAACCCGTCATTTTGGCCGCCATCGGCAATAAAAGACGCTGCCGTCTGCAGCCAGGTTCCCAGGGTGCTACCGCACATGCTGCAGTGGATGACCGTTGAGTTCGTTATACCATGGGGTATGTGGAGATAGATTTCTCCGCAATCAGGGCATGAAAGCTTGAAATTGGGTCTCTGGGGCATGTCTGTGCTCCCACCTGGCTGGAGCACATGGGCTCTCAATCGCCGGCATGCCGTTGATTAATCCAGCGACACGGCCATTAAAAAACTCATTTCGGGCTCGCGTCAACTGCCTGTCTTGCAGCGAACCGTTAATCGGGACCAGAATCGGCCGATCGACGGCAACAGGTGACGGAACCACGAAATTTTTCTCGTACCGATTTTTGCTTTGAAAACAACAGGAGTGGCGATAATGTCGAAGCTCTGCTGACCAGCAGGGATCCAATCCCGTCAATCGATATGAGATTATGAAGAGTTCGCATAGACGCGTCGTTGTTACCTCGCCTTTCTTCGATGAAGAGGCGCACGCCTACCTTAAACAGCATGGGTGCGAGGTTGATATCGTCCAATGGCAAAAGGGTGAGGGCGATGGCAGCTTGGCAACGCCGCAATTGGCCAGCCTGCTTGAAGGCGCATCCGGCTGGATCGTCGGTCAGGCTTATGTCACACGCGAACTGCTGACCGGTCTGCCGGATCTCCAGGTTCTGGCGCGGCGCGGCGTGGGTTACGACCGGGTCGATGTCAATGCCGTCAGGGACCTCGGCCGTGTTCTCACCATCGGCGCAGGCGGTAACGATGCTTCGGTCGCCGACCACACCATCGGATTGATGCTTGCCGTCGCCCGGCGCTTGCGCGAATCGCAAAACCGCATGCTGGCGGGCAACTGGTCCATTTTGACAAGCTCCGACCTTTCGGGGAAAACCGTCGGCATCATTGGCCTTGGCCGTATAGGCAAGAGCCTCGTGCAACGCCTGAAGGGTTTTGAAGCGCGCATTCTTGTCTGCCATCCGCGTCCTGACCGGGAATATGGCGACGCCAACGGCATCACCTATGTCGATATGCAGACGCTGCTCCGGCAGAGCGATGTCGTCAGTGTGCACGCCCCCTTGTCCCCGGAAACGCGGTTCCTCATCGATAGTGCCGCGCTTGCACTCATGAAGCCTACCGCCATTTTGATCAACACCGCGCGTGGCGGGCTTGTCGATGACCGGGACCTTCTGGCTGCATTGAAGGCTGGCCRGATCGCCGGGGCAGGGCTGGATGTCTATGTCAGCGAAGGCGACCCTGCCTTCAAGCCGGTTTCGGACGAACTTGTCGCACTGCCCAATGTGATCGCCACACCGCATTCCGCCGGCTCGTCGGTGGAGGCTCTCGCCCGAACCAACATGATTGCGGCAAGAACCGTCATTTCAGTCTTCGATGGCGAAAAGCTGCCTCAAGCCTGTGTCATTGCCGATGGGCGGAAACCCGCAGCAGCAGGCTGACGTTTCGAAAGCGACGCTGGTCGACGGGCGGGACTTCTGTATCGAAGACATATATTGTAAACTGCCTTACCGAACATCCATGTCGCGTGGCAGTTCATGCGAAGTCATTTCCGGACAGATTTTGAAACGATATCCCTTGAAAACCATTGCTGCCCCCATCGTCCATCAGCCACTTACAGAAAGCGCACGATCAGTCTTGAAAATGATCTCGCGTTCCGGACCGGTCACGAGGCCGCAACTGAGCGCCGCTCTGGCTTTTTCCAAGCCAACCATGTCCGCCGCCGTCGGCGAACTCGAAGCCCATGGACTTGTAGCCTCGAACGGTGTCGCAAGGGGCGCCGTTGGCCGCACTGCGGTGACGTACGGGTTAGGCGCGGGGGCCGGTTTTGCGATTGGCGTCGATTGCGGTACCACCCAGATCCATGCGATGGCGTCGAAGCTCGATGGTCAGAATTTTGTCGAGTTGCAGCAGCCGGTTGGCGTTGATGGCGAAAATGCCGTGCAGCGGTTCCAGGCAATCGAAACCGCGATCGAATCTCTCCTGGCGCAATGCGGGAAAAGCCATGGGCCGCTGCGAGTTATCGCGATTGCTCTGCCCAATATAATTTCGCAGACGCTCGAGCGGCTTCCAGCACGCGATGATTTTGCGCAGACGCTACAGAGGCTGCAAGACGCCTACAATGTGCCGATTGTGGTCGAGAACAATGTCAATTGCGCAGCGCTGGCCGAGTATCACGAGGGTGCGGCCAAGCATCATTCCTTTGCCATTTATCTGCAGATCGGCGTCAAGGTCGGTGTAGGGATTGTCCTGGATGGCAAGCTGTTTCGCGGGTTTCGCGGCGGTGCGGGCGAGGTCGGGCATTTGCCTTTCCCCTGGTCCGAAACGGAGAAGCCCCGCTTCCAGCAGGTTGAAACCTACTTGGGTTCGGTGCAGCTCCTGCAGCGTTGCAAGGAGAATTGGCCTGCATCGGAGGGCAAACCACCCGTTTCGACCGCTGAATTGTTCTCTCTGGCGCAAACGTCTGACTATGCACGCCGGTGGGTCGAAAGACACGCCAACGATATCGGCAATCTGGTTGCATCCTGTGTCAGCATACTCGATCCCGAGCTCGTCGTACTCGGGGGTGGCGTCGGACAGAATGCGATCCTGCTCGAAGGTGTCGACAAGGTCGTGAGGGAGCTTTGCTGGCCAGTGGAGATCAGGGTCAGCGAACTTTCCAACCAGGCGACGGTGCTTGGCGCGATGCGCCTGGGCGTTGATTTCGCCATGGCCGGTTTGCTCGGGGAAGACAGCAGCGCCGCCTTCCTTTACCCCGGAACTTTGGCGGAGCCTGTCCGCCAATAAGGCATTCAATCAACCGCGAGCTTCGTATCCGTCTGCCGGTAACGGAAGTTGCAGACGGGGAGCCCCGCATCGTCGGAGAGCGTGGCGACGATCAGCTGCGCCGGAATGGCCTGCAGGATGGCATCGCCAATACCGGGACTGAACGCGGGTACGTTGATGACGACGAGATTGTCGGCGTCAGTCACGTCGCTGCGACTTGTGATAAGCACCGCCGGAATGGCGAAGCCGGCAAGGTCCTTGGCAAGCTGCACTTCGCGGCCATCGCCAAAAAGAATGACGCCGCTATCCTTGTCGTTCGGTTCCATCGGGCCATGCAGGAAGTTCAGCGTGTCCCAATCCTGGGCCGAAATACGGGCCGCCTCGCGGATCAGCAGCGATATATATCCTGCCGTACCATAGGCGCAGCCCGCTCCGACGCAGTCGATGGCCTTGCGGTTGCCAAGCATCTTTGCAGCCTTTTCGACCTGCGGTTTAACCGTTTCGAGAATCGATTGCGCGGCCGAAGGCAGCGCCGTCCAGTCGGTACCGGAAGGGCGTCCCGTCTTGTCTGCAAGCAATGCTGCCGTTAGCAAGGAGCCGAGATAGCTTGTGGTGTTCGGACCGCTATCGATGCCGCTATCTGTCGGGATCATGTGGCGAACGACTTTGGAGAGCGGCGTTCCGGCCCCCGTTGCGACACCGTAGGTCGGCTTGTCCGGGCGCACTTCCATCGCCTTCGCCGGCTCGATACTGCGGCCGGAAGCGGAAAATGCGATATAGGCATCGCCCGCCTGGATGGAGGCGTCATCGAGGTCCGTCGCCGCAAGTCCAAAGGCACGCATCCCCTGATTGCGCATCTGCGCCGCCGCGACGACCGCTGCGTAGAGACTGGCGCCGATGCCTGCGAGGACGATCGTTCCTGATTTCAGCGGCACAAGATCGATCGTATCCAGCGTCTTGGAAACGCTCTTCATGCAGGCTTCGAGAGCGGCGGGTTGCAGGGCGATGGCCTCGCGGTAGGGGACTCTGTCGGTCATTTTTCATTCCGTATGCTGATGGAGATTATAGGCCGGACGGCGCGATGCCCTCCGGCCTTGGAGAAGGGTGCGTTAGTCCAGCTTCAGATAGTCGGCGAAGCGGGCGGCGTCGTTGATGGTGATCTTGTCGAGCTTGTTTTCGCCGAGGCCCCATTTGTCGAAGATTTTGGCATAGGAGCCGTCATCGATCATCGATTGAAGGGTAGCGGCGAGGGCGTCGCGCAACTGGTTGCTTTCCTTGCCGACGAGCACGGCCTGATACCCGACGGCATATTGCGCACCGGGAACGAGTTCGATCTTCTTGTTGCCTTCCGGCTGGTGCTGCAGGCTGTAGGCGGCAACGCCGGTCGTATCCATGGAAAGGTCGACGCGTCCGCTCTGCAGCGCGATCTTGATCTGATCGTTGGAGGGGAACTGCATGACGTTGAGCGGCTTGTCCGCCGGGCAGAGGCCTTTTTGCTTGTCGAGAAGTTCGAGCGGAATCGAGCCCTGGACCGCGCCGGCATTCAAACCGCAGGCATCCTTCAACTTGTGGATGTTCTTCGGGTTGCCTTCGAGTACGATGATGCTGGTGCCTTCAAGCATGTAGTTGACGATGTCGACGATCTTTTCACGCTCGGCGAAGTCGCCGAAAGCTGACATGCCGATGTCGAAGCGGCCGGCCTGTATGCCCGGAATGATGCTGGCGAACTGTGCCGGCATGTCCGTGAACTTGACGCCGAGACGCGTGCCCATCTCGTCGCGCAGCTCGCGCTCCAGTCCGATGATGGTCTTGTTGTCCTCGCCATAAAAGTCATAGGGCGGCGTTTGCGGTTCGGTTCCGACCTTGATTTCGCCCGCGGTCTTGATCTTCTCCGGAAGCATATCGTGCAGCTTCTGGTCGGTGTCGGCGGCAAAGCCAGCCGTACCCGCCATGAGGACGGCGAGGGTGGCAAGAGACAGTTTCAACAATCTGGTATTCATGGCATTCCCCTTTTCTTGATGCACGTGAAAGACGTGCGGCCTTCAGACAACCGGTCCGGTCAGTGCATTCGTCTGAGAAATGTTTTGGTTCGCTCATGCTGCGGCGCGTCGATGACCTGCCGCGCCGGGCCTTCCTCGACCACGACGCCCTGATCCATGAAGATCACGCGGTCGGCGACCTCCCGTGCGAAGGCAAGTTCATGCGTGACGACGAGCATCGTCATGCCATCGGCTGCGAGCTTGCGCATGACCGCCAGCACTTCGCCGACGAGTTCCGGATCGAGCGCCGAGGTGGGCTCGTCGAACAGCATCAGCTTCGGGTTCATGGCAAGCGCACGGGCAATGGCGACCCGCTGCTGCTGACCGCCGGAAAGCTGGTAAGGATAGGCATCCTCCCKACCCTCGAGATCGACGAGCTTCAATAATTCCCTGGCGCGGGCGAAGGCCTGTTCGCGCGATTGGCCGCGGATCAGTATGGGCGCCTGCGAGATGTTGGTGAGCACGTCATGATGCGCGAAGAGATTGAACCGCTGGAACACCATGCCGATGTCCTGGCGCTGCCGGGCGAGTTCCTTGCCGCTCATCTCGTAGAGCATGCCATGGCGCTCGTTGTAGCCGATCAAATGGCCGTCAACCAGGATGCGCCCGCCTGTCATGCGTTCAAGATGGTTGATACAGCGCAGAAACGTCGATTTGCCGCTCCCCGACGGGCCGAGCAGGCAGACGACTTCGCCCTTGCGGATCGTCAGGTTGATCCCCTTCAGGACCTCGTGCGCGCCGAATGATTTGCGTACATCTAGAGCTTCGACCATAGCGCCGTTGCTGTCCTTGAGTGCTGGTTGCTCGCTCATCCGTTGCTCCCTTCGGCACGAAGCAGGCGCAGGGCAGCACGCCAGGCCATGGGTGCGTCGCTGGTGGACCGGCCAAGCCGGCGTTCGATCACGTATTGCAAGCTCGAAGCGACCGTCGTCATCACGAGGTACCAGATGCTGGCGACGATCAGGAGCTCGATGATGAGGAAGTTCTTGGCGTAGATGTTCTGGGCGCGGGTCAGGAGATCCTGCGCCGCAACCACCGAAACGAGTGAGGTCGTCTTCAACATCGAAATCGTCTGGTTGCCGATCGGCGGGATAATAACCCGCAGCGCCTGCGGAAAGATGATACGCAGCATCGCCTGGCTCGGCGTATAGCCCAGCGCTTTCGCGGCTTCCTGCTGGCCGCTGTCGACCGCCATCAATCCGCCGCGCATAATTTCCGCCATGTAGGCCGCCTCGTTGAGGCTCAGGGCCAGCAAGGCGGCGACAAAGGCGGTGATGATCGAGTTCGTATCGAAATGGATAGAGCCGATATCGATGCTCGGGATGAAGAGCTGGATATTGAACCAGAAGATGATCTGGACGAGCAGCGGCGTGCCGCGGAAGAACCAGATGTACAGGCTGGCAAAGCCGCTGACGATCGCGTTCGGCGAAAGGCGCATCATCGCCAGCACCCCGCCGGCAACGATGCTGATCAGCATCGAAAGCACCGTGAAAAGGATGGTAAGCTTGATGCCTTCCAGAATGGTTTCATCGAAGAGGTATTGCGGGATCGCCGACCATGTGATGTGGCGGCTCATGATGACCATGGCCAGCAGAAAACCAACGATCACGATGAGGACGATGGCGATCACCCATTGGCCCCAGTTGCGCGCAGGAATGATCCTTTGTTCGCTCATGCCGCCCTCCAGTCGCCTTCGTTCGAGATAGTGCCGGCAACATGGGGGAGCGGCAGATAGGCTGGGCGCTCTCCCGCCTGCAATTGCCGCGCGAGCGCCATGGCGCCGATCACTGGCGGTTCGCGCAGAAGCGTCAATTTCCAGTCTGGCGCGACGGTCGCGAGTGCCGACTGGAACGCTTCGAAAAGACGGGGCTGGCGCGTGATCACGCCGCCCCCCGTAACGATATCGTTCCCCGGTGCGCCGCGATCGATCAGGCGCGAGACCAATGCTGCGAGCGCCTTTCCGCCTTGCGCTATGACATCAAGCGCGAGCGCCGATCCGGCATCGGCTGCCGCGAAGACCAGCGGTACGAAACCGCCAATTCTGGCGGCGCTTCCCTGATCGCCCAGCGCGCGTCCGAGTTCAACGGGATTGTCGATGTCAAGTGCCTGAAGCAGGCTGCGGCCCAGCTGCTCCAGAGGTTCGCCTGAATCGAGCGACCTGCGTACTGCGCGTGCCGCCTCCCGTACCAGGCCGGCGGCGCTGCCTTCGTCGCCGAGATACCATCCCCAACCGCCGGCTGCGATCATCCGCCTGTCATCGCTTCGGGCAACGGCGATGGAGCCTGTGCCACAGATAACCGAGATGCCGACATCCTTGCCTGCCGCCGGAAGAAGCAGTTCTGAATCGTTGAGGACCAATACCACCGTTGCCGGCAGCAGCTGTGCGAGCCGCTGTTGAAAAGCCCCGCATTCCTCGTCGGTATCGCAGCCATGCGAACCCGCAACCAGAACTTCGGGCAGTTTGCCCCCGGTCATTTTCGTCAAGGCTGCAATGAGCGCGGCAGCGTCGGCTTCGGCGTTCTGCCGCGCTCGCCACTCAGAAGTCGGCATCGATATATCGGAGACCGCCAGGCCATTGTCCGCTTTCATTTGCGTCTTCGTTCCGCCGATATCGATTCCCACGAGCATGGATGCGCCTTCACCAAATTCTTATTATTAGGTAACTTACCTAATTAATTAACTTTGGCAAGAAGCGTCTCAAAGAAACTTCATAAATGTGCTTGTGGTCGGTGCTTCGGAACGTCTTGCGGGCCGAGACGCCCGCAAGTTACCGCTGGGAGGTCTCACATCGTCTTCACATGGGCAACCAGCTGATCGAGTGCTCTTCCCCAGCCGTCGTGAAAGCCCATTTCCTCGTGCTGCTTTCTGACTGCTTGGTCGCGGTGGATTGCCATTGCCGTATAGCGCGTCCCGCTGCCTTCGGTGGCGAATGAGACAACGCCGGTAAAGAGCGGATTTTCCGAAGGCCGGTAGCCGGGAAGCAGCGCATCTGTAAAGACCAGCCGCTCGTTCGGCACGACCTCGAGATAGCAGCCCATATTCGGAAATTCCTTTCCCTCAGGCGATACCATGATCGTGCGGAACACGCCGCCGGGGCGCAGGTCGATCTCGCATTCCTTCGTCGACCACGGTGCGGGGGTGAACCATTTAACGATATGTTCAGGTGTGGTCCACGCTTTCCACACGAGATCGCGCGGCACATCGATGACGCGTTCGAGAATGAGGTCGCGCTGGGGATCGGGCTTGATGATCGAAGTCGTGTTCATGGGTTCTGCTCCTTCAGGGTCATGAGATATTCATCGAGTTGATCGAGACGTCGTTCCCATAATTGGCGTTGCTTCGCCAACCAGTCTTCCACCAGTTTCAGTGGTTCCGGCGCGAGCCTGTAGGTCCGCACGCGCCCGGACTTTCTGGAGCTCACGAGCCCGCATCCTTCCAGAATTTTCAGGTGCGCGACGAAAGACGGCATGGCCATGTCGAAGGGCTCCGCGAGCTCGCTGACGGAAGCGGGGCTGCTGCCGAGCCGTTCCAGTACGTGACGCCGCGTCGGGTCGGACAGCGCGCGGAAGATGCCGTCTACTGGCGGTATTGAAGAAGCTGCATTGGTTGCGAGGCCGCTCATGCTCATTCCCTTTCACGCCATGCCTGATGTGTAGATACTTAGGATATTTCCTAAGTATTGGCAAACTAATTTAAGCGCAGTTGCAAAAAGCCGTAATATTTGCGCAATTGGGGTCGCTGATGCCCGCACCGCTGGCCGAATCAGGCAGTGAACACGGTGGAACAGTTTCATGACGACAAGCGATGTATGGACTTTTATTCGCGCCCTGATCACCAATCCATCGCGAGTCAGCGCGATCGCTCCCTCCAGTGCGGCTTTGGCAAGGCTCATTACCAGCGAAATCGGTGCTGCTTCCGGTCCCGTMCTTGAACTTGGCCCGGGCACAGGCGTCTTTACGGATGCCTTGCTGGCCCGCGGTGTGAGCCCGGGTAACCTGACGTTGATCGAATACGGCGCTGAGTTTGCAAGATTGTTGCAGACGCGGTTCCCCGGCATGCGAATCCTGCAGATGGATGCCTCACAGCTCGGCGGACAGGATTTGTTCAAGGCTGAACCAGCGGGTGCCGTCGTCAGCGGACTGCCGTTCCTGAGCATGCCCGACAAGGTCGCGGCTATTCTCAACGGCGCCTTCAGCAATCTGCGCAACGACGGCGCCTTTTACCAATTCACCTATGGCTTCCGCTGCCCTGTGCCAGCAGCTGTTTTGAACGAACTTGACCTCGAGGCCGTGTGCATAGGCCGCGCCTTCTGCAATCTGCCTCCGGCGGCCGTCTACCGCATCACGCGCCGCGGTGTGGAGATCAAGCAGACGATTGGATAACTGGTGGTCCAAAGGTTAAGGGGCACCAATCTTCCCATAATGAAGGGGTACCAGCCTTTCCGTCACCAGTGAAGGGCACCACCCTTTGCCGTCATCCTCGGGCTTGACCCGAGGACCCATGGCTGAGAAGCGTTCCGATAGCAATTGGTGCGGGGCAATCCAGATCGTGTGAACCCAATGACAGCTTCTTCGCTGCTGTATTTGGCTGGACAGCGTTGAATTGGGAGATATGACGTGCTCCTTAACCGTGGGTCCTCGGGTCAAGCCCGAGGATGACGGAAAGGGGAGGAGCAATACCCCAACCGATCACACAAAATCAYGTAACGATCAAATTTATTGGCTTGTCACCGGATTGCGCGGCGATAATGTCCCGCCGATGATCCAACCTGCCGCATCTCCCGTTCGTTTCGCTCTTGGCGGTCTGGTGGCCATGGCGGTCGGCATGGGTATTGGCCGGTTCATCTTCACGCCGATCCTGCCCGGCATGATGAGCGAGCTTGGCCTGGCACCGGGCGACGCCGGCCTTATCGCCTCGGCCAATTATTTCGGTTATCTGCTCGGCGCCATCATTGCTGGTTTCGGCTGGGCGTCGGGCATCGAGCGACCTTTGGTCTATGTGTCCCTCGCCGCAAGCGCTGCGCTTTGTTTCGCCATGAGCGTCAGCGACGGAGTGATGCTCTTCTCCATCATCCGTTTCTTTGCGGGCGTTGCCAGCGCCTTCATGCTGGTATTCACCGCAACGATTGTCTTCAGTCATCTCGCCGCTGCCAACCGGCAGGATTTGCAGGCGATGCATTTCGGCGGCGTTGGCACCGGCATAGCGATTTCCTCTCTGCTCGTTGCCGCAAGTTCGGCCAGCGGTCATGGCTGGCGGGAAGACTGGATCGGCGCGGCTGTACTTTCCGCTCTCGGCCTCATCGCCGTCTTCGCGCTGATACGGCAAGGCCCGGTGCGCAGCGGTTCGGCTGCAGCGGAGCCGCCCATCGTCTGGACGCCGGAATTCATCAAGATCAGCATTGCCTATGGCCTGTTCGGCTTCGGCTACATTATTACCGCAACGTTCATCATCGCCATCGTTCGCTCAAGCCATGGCAGCCCGTGGATGGAAGCGCTGGTCTGGTTCGTCACGGGCACTGCGGGCGCCATATCCGTCTGGCTCTGGACACCGCTCTTGCGGCGCGCCGGTCCGTTTATCGCGCTCGCTCTGGGCTGTGCGGTTCAGGCTGTCGGCGTCGCAGCAAGTGTCGTCCTGCCATCGCCGGCCGGGCCCTTGCTGGGCGGTCTCCTGCTGGGGCTGACCTTTATCGTCATCACCGCCTTCGGCTTTCAGGCGGGGCGGGTGCTTCTGCCGCATTCACAGCGCCGCGTCATGGCGGTGATGACCGCCGCATTCGGTATCGGCCAGATCATCGGACCGCTGATCGGCGGATATGTCGCCAACATCACCGGCGACTTCACCATTGCCACGCTTGCTGCGGCAGCGGGTCTCGTTGTGGCGGCGCTCTTTGCATTTTCCGCGGGACGTAGAAAGCCTTGAGTGCCTGATCTTCCGGGTTGCATTACTAATATGCATGGTTCGACAAGCTCACCATGAGGGTGGTGGTTTGATTGCAGGAGCCAAGAGGTTACAGGTCGCAATTATCGGTCCATGCCGGTTATCCCTGCGACCAACCAACGTCCCTCATGGTGAGCCTGTCGAACCACGCATAGCTGTTGTGCCGTAGAGATCGCCCACCAACATATCCAAATCATTACAGCAATTTAATTACGGCGGTTCCCTCTTTGCCCTATTCATGCTGTTAAAGTCGTGCAACTCGTAACACCACCAAACTGCAAGACTTTTCACTCGAGGAACCTACCGTGTTTGTCTCATTTTTCCCCAGGCCAAAGCTCTTTTTCATTTCCGCGGTACTTTGGGCGTTGGCGGCTATCTTCCTCTGGTATTTTGGCGGCCAGCAGTTTGGCGGTAATTTTGGTCTGCCACCCGCTGCCCCGGGTACGCCGGCGATTGTTGGCGTTGCCCTCTTCGTGTCGAAACCGTTTCTCTGGTTCTACATTTACTACGCCGCCGCAACGTTGCTGTTCTATGCGTTCTGGGTCTTCTACAGTCCGCATCCATGGCAAAACTGGTCCGTCCTCGGCTCCGCATTGATCATCTTTGCCACCTATTTTTCCGTTCAGGTCAGCGTTGCTTTCAACGCGTGGTACGGGCCGTATTATGATCTCATTCAGGCGGCGTTGGCCAAGACGACCCCCGTCACCGCCGAACAGCTATATCTCGGCCTTGTCGATATCTCGGGCATTGCCTTTGTGGCGGTCACGATTGGTTCGATAAATGCCTTTTTCATCAGCCACTATATCTTCCGCTGGCGCACGGCGATGAACAATTTCTACATGCAGCATTGGGAACAACTTCGGCATATTGAAGGTGCCTCGCAGCGTGTTCAGGAAGATACAATGCGGTTCTCCACGACCGTGGAAGGCCTCGGCGTCAGTCTGGTTCGCTCTGTGATGACATTGATCGCTTTCTTGCCAGTGCTGTTCACCCTTTCCAAGGAAGTAACCGAACTTCCGATCATCGGCGAAATACCCTATGCGCTGGTATGGGCCGCGGTAGGCTGGTCCCTGTTTGGAACCGTTTTTCTCGCTGTGGTCGGCTACAGATTGCCGGGGCTGGAGTTCCGCAATCAGCGTGTCGAGGCGGCATATCGTAAGGAGTTGGTCTACGGCGAGGACAATGAGAGCAGGGCACAGCCCCCGACGATGGCCCAGCTGTTTTCGAATGTCAGGAAAAACTATTTCCGTTTGTACTTCAACTATCTGTATTTCAATGTCGCCCGCATCCTCTATCTCCAGGCCGACAACATCTTCTCGCTGCTAGTGCTCATTCCTTCGATCGCTGCGGGCAAACTTTCGCTCGGGCTGATGACGCAGATATCCAACGTGTTCGACCAGGTGCGCGAGTCGTTCCAGTACCTCGTAAATTCATGGTCTACGATCGTCGAATTGCTGTCGATCTACAAACGCCTACGCGCGTTCGAATCGGTGATCTACGACGAACCCTTGCCGGAGATTGATCAGCATTTTCTGCGGACCCAATCCGAAGCGTGACTATCCCATAGCGGGCGGCGGCTAGAGCAAAACTTGCTCTAGATCCCGCCGCTCGCGGCCGGTTTCAAAAGGTCCGCGCCGGCGACCGGCATTGTTCCGCCAGTCTCCTTCAAATATTCGCTGTAGGTCGTGCAGCGCACGTCCGCCTTGACGCAGACCTCGCTGGTAAAGCGCTCCAGCGCGCGCCAATAGGCATCGCCATTCATCAGCGTAAAGTGCAGGCCGATCTGGAACGGAATGCGCTTTCCCTCATACTGACGCTCAAAGGCGCCCTTGAATGCGTCATAGGCGCGGTTCTCGAATTCGTCGAGGTGATCGGGGCGCTCCACTGCCCCCGAATGGCGCACGAAGAGATTATAGTCCATGGCGATGACCGGCTTGTTCTTCGGCCCCTCGTCGATCGTCGGCAGTCCGAATTGATAAAGACCCTCGGCATGCAACGGCAGAGCCGGGCCGCGTGACACACCGCTGCCGTCGAAGACATAGCCCTTGTCCCTCAACGCTGAAAGCAGTGCGGGACCTTCCGAAAGGTAAGGCGCGCGGAACCCGCGTATTTCCGCATCGACAAAGTGCTTCCAGCCTGCCGGCTCCGGGTCCGTGCCATATTTGCTCCAGGCATTGCCGAGCACTTGTTTATATGTCGTCAATTCATGTTCCCAGTCCGCCTTCGACCAGGTCTTCCCGTCGAAATGCCCGCAGGCATGGCTGGCGATCTCGTTGCCCTCGTTGCGCGCCCGCCAGATATTGTCGAGGCGCTGGGCAATATCCTGCTTCGATGTGGCAAAGCCGATGTTGGAACGTCCCGCCGGTTCTTTCGGCGCCTGGTAGGACTTGCGGTCGGCGCGGTCGATCAAGAATACGCAGGAGAGGAAATAGGTGAATTTGGCGTTTGAACGTTGTGCCAATGCCCGGCTGCGGTCCCAAAGCGCGTTGCTGCCGGAATTATCGAACGAGATCAGCACGTATTGCGGCTTGGCGCCAATCGAACCGCGCAGCTCCACCCCACTTGTTGCCAGGGCGGGCACGGATACTGAGAACGCGAGGGACGCGGCAAGAACGGTACAGGTCGAACGCATGATGCGGGATACGCGGCTCCGGGGGAGGGATACTAGTGGTCCGATTCTAACATTTGCACCCCACCTATACCAATCACTCACAAATGTTAGAATCGAAAGACCACTAGCAAATTCAATATGCTAGTGGAGCTTTGGATTTGACATTCGCTTGGGAGACCGATGTCACGCGGGACGCGAATGTCAAAATCCGCTCCACTGGTCGCTACAGGTGAAATGTGGCGATGATCGGACGCGGCGATCCACCGCAAGCGATACGCCTTCTAACCCGTGCCGCATGGGTCTATCTTCCCGCCAGCATTGAGGGAGGCGGTCATGCTGATACTGATTCTTGGGATCATCGTTTTTCTTGGAATTCATTCGGTGCGCATCGTTGCGCCGGAATGGCGTCTCGCCAAGATGGAACAGTGGGGCGAGAACACGTGGAAAGGCCTATACTCGGTCATTTCGCTGATCGGATTCGTGCTTCTCGTGTGGGGCTACGGCATGGCACGGCCCGACGCACCGGTGCTCTACGAACCGCCAGTCTGGATGAAACACATCACCGCGCTGTTGATGCTGTTCGCCTTCATTTTCCTTGGGATATTCATTGCAAAAGCCGGCCGCATGAAACCCGCGCTGAAACATCCCATGCTGATCGCCATCAAGACCTGGGCGCTGGCGCATCTGCTCGCCAATGGCGATCTTGCGTCGCTCATCCTGTTTCTGTCGTTCCTCGCCTGGGCTGTCGTCGATCGCATCGCGATTAAGCGGCAGGAGCGGGCAGGGCTTGCGGCGCCCTATATCGTTCCCGGCCCGGTCTCCAACGATGTGATCGGCATTGTCATTGGTCTCGTGCTCTACGTGCTCTTCGTATGGAAATTACATGCGCTTTTGATTGGCGTTCAGCCGATGTAGCTCAATTCGAGGGCTATTTTGAAGTTAGCCCTTACATCGCGTAACTTTTCCGACTAAAAGCCCCTGAACTCCATGCGCGGACGGCGAGAGCTGCACCGCGTTTTATCAATTGATCCGGTGGCGCAAGGCTACCCAGAGGCACCATGACTGACGACGGCTTTTTCCGTGAGGTAAATGAAGAACTGCGCTCCGACAAGGTGAAGGCGTTCTGGAAGCGCTACGGCTCGCTCCTGATTGGTGCGGTTGTGGCTCTTGTTGTCGGCACAGGCATCTTTGCCTTCTACGAGTACTGGACGGAAAAGCAGGCTTCGCAGTCCGGCGATCAGTTTCTCGCAGCACTCAACCTTGTCCGCGACGGCAAGAACGACGAAGCGTTGAAGACCCTCGACCAGCTTGAAAAGAATGGTTATGGCGCCTATCCGGTGCTGGCGCGCATGCGTGCAGCCGGTGTCATCGCCCAGAAAGGCGATCTCGCTGGTGCCGTTGCGGCCTTCGACAAGGTGGCCGCCGACACGTCCATTCCGCAGGCTATCCGCGATCTTGCCAAGCTTCGCGCCGCCTTCATCCTGGTCGATACCGGCTCCTATGATGACGTGGCGTCCCGCGCCGAGCCGCTTTCATCCGACAGCAATCCGATGCGCCACTCCGCCCGCGAGGCGCTTGGACTTGCCGCCTGGAAGGCCGGCCGCGGCGCAGATGCGACCAAGCTGTTCCAGCAGATTTCCGATGATCAGGCTGCACCCGCCAATGTGCGCCAGTTCGCCGATACCATGCTTGATCTCTTGAAGAGCACCGGCGCCACACCTGCCGCTGCCGCCGGCTGAAGAACAGGAATTCAATGAGCTTTACCGTCGCAATAATCGGCCGTCCGAATGTCGGTAAGTCCACGCTGTTCAACCGGCTTGTCGGCCGCAAGATTGCGCTCGTTGACGACCTGCCCGGCGTCACCCGCGATCGCCGCGTCCATGGCGCCAAGCTTTATGATCTGAAGTTCGATGTCATCGATACGGCGGGCCTCGAAGAGGTCGACAGCGAATCGCTCGAAGGCCGTATGCGCGCCCAGACCGAACTTGCCATCGGCGAAGCTGATCTCGTCCTTTTCCTTGTCGACGCCAAGGCCGGTATCACGCCGACCGACGTAACCTTCGCCGATCTCGTGCGGCGTGCAGGCAAGAAGGTTATTCTGGTCGCCAACAAGGCGGAGGCACGCGGCGCCGAATCCGGTATGTACGATTCCTACGCGCTCGGTCTCGGCGAGCCGACACCGATTTCGGCGGAACACGGCCAGGGTTTCCCGGACCTGCGCGATGCCATTGTCGAAATCATGGGCGAAGAGCGGGTCTTCCCCGATGAGCATAAAAAGGATGATGCAGACGATAGCATCGCCGTCACCATCCCTGCGGTTCCGCGTTCGCTCGATGAACTGATCGGCGATGATATCGATGATCCCGACACCGACGACATTCCGGCCTATGATGCATCGAAGCCGTTGCGCATTGCGATTGTCGGCCGCCCCAACGCCGGCAAGTCCACTCTCGTCAATACCATGCTTGGCGAAGACCGGCTGCTGACCGGTCCGGAAGCCGGTATCACCCGCGATTCCATCTCTGTCGATTGGGAGTGGAACGGTCGCAAGATCAAGCTTTTCGATACTGCCGGTTTGCGCCGCAAGTCGCGGGTTCAGGGCAAGCTCGAAAAGCTTTCCGTCGGTGACGCGCTCCGTGCCATCCGGTTTGCCGAAGTCGTCATCATTGTGCTCGACGCGACGATCCCCTTCGAGAAGCAGGATCTGCAGATCGCCGATCTGATCATCCGCGAAGGCCGGGCGCCGGTCATCGCGTTCAACAAATGGGACCTCGTCGAAAACCGCCAGATGGTTCTGGCTGACCTGCGCGAAACGACCGAACGCCTGTTGCCGCAGATCCGGGGCATCCGCGCGGTGCCGATTTCCGGCGAGCGCAATCAAGGCATCGACAAGCTTATGGCCGCCGTTGCCTCGACGGACGAGATCTGGAACCGCCGCATTTCGACCGGCCGTCTCAATCGTTGGCTCGAAGGCGTCCTCGCACATCATCCGCCACCCGCCGTCGCCGGCCGGCGCCTCAAAATCAAGTATATCACGCAGGTCAAGACACGTCCGCCGGGCTTCGTCATTTCCTGCTCGCGTCCCGATGCGTTCCCGACATCCTATGTACGCTATCTGGCCAACGGGATTCGCGAGACGTTCGATATTCAGGGCGTGCCCATCCGCCTTGTGCTCCGCACCTCGGACAATCCCTTCGCCGGACGGGCAAAGAAGAAGCGGTAGAGCGTCGCCTCCTTATCTCCCCCCTTGTGGGGGAGAAAGCGATTTCAGCATCTTAGCCCTTGCTAAGTGCTAGAAATCGCMAGAGAGGGGATTTTGCCTCACTGAACTACCCCCTCACTTGGATTTTCCAAGGATTTAGCRAAGAGGCTAAATCCARGAAAATCCTTTCTCTCCCGCAAGGGGAGAGATAATCGGCATCGACCGTGAGTCCTCAAGCCGAATTGTTGCCGCGGCGTCGATCGAATTCTCCCCACTTCGTTAACCCTCCATCAAGGTTAATGCTTCATTTTTACGACCAGAATTGTTCGGTTGTGAGTGGGGTATCGGCGTGCGTTTCTCTGGATTGTTGCGGGCGTGTTCCCAGCTGAGTAACCGGACAGATCGGAATATCATTGGCCCACTGGTCATCGGAGCGGCGATTTACTTGCTCTCCCCGACCGTCACTGCCTACCAGGACATGGCGAGCATGCTGTCCGGTTCTGAGTCCGGCCAAGGCCGCTGGACTTCCTATCTGGAAAAATCCCCGGCCGGCTCCATCCAGAAGGCCAACATGTCCTTCGTTGACGAAAAAGCGATCACGTCCAGCATCCCCGCGAGTGGTATCAATGCGCCCGGCATTGGCCCGATCGTCATCAATGGCTCGCAGAAAGCCCCTGGCGCGACGCCCGATGAAGAACGTATCAATCGCGCTGAAAAACAGGGCCGCATCATCACAATCTCTAAAAAAGCCCCGCCCAAGGCTTTCAGCGCGGGTTCGATCCTGCAGCGTCAAAGCATGCTGATTCGCCCGACGCATGGCGTTGAGGTCGAGATGGCCTTTGCCAAACCGAAGATCGCCGGAAAGGAATTCGAAATCGCGCTTGCATTCCACAACCGCGTCCCCGACAAGCCTGAACCGGATTTGCCGCCGATGCTGGCAAACCTCGTCAACAACAATCAGCCGGATGTTCTGGCACTCGGTTATGCGCCTGCAGCTCCGGATTATTCCAAAACATCTCCGTTCGACACGATCTTGAATGAGCCGAAACTCCCGGGCCGCTTTATTCCGCAACTCGGCGCCGGCGACCATGACTGGCTTGCGACCCCCTTGCCTCCGGTCGTTTTCACTAAAGAAGAACAAAAATGTCTGGCAACCGCCATTTATTTTGAAGCGAGGAGTGAAAGCGTCAAAGGCCAGGCGGCCGTGGCGCAGGTCATTCTCAATCGCGTTCGCAATCCGGCCTATCCGAAAACCATTTGCAAGGTCGTCTACCAGAACGATGACTGGATCAACCGCTGCCAGTTTTCCTTTGCCTGCGAAGGACGCAAACTCAATGTAACCGAGCCCAAGCAATGGAAAGTGGCGCAGGAAGTCGCTATGGCCGTCACATCGGGGCGGATTTTCCTGCCCGAGATTGGCTCGGCCACGCATTATCATGCGGTCTACGTCCGGGCGATGTGGGCCCACACGATGAAGCGCATCGACAGGATCGGCCAGCACATCTTTTATCGCACCTACGGCGGCGGCTGGATTTGATCCTCGGACGCTTGGAAACAACGGGAAAGCTGCTATATTAGAAACTGGAGTGGGGACGGATTTTTCACTCGCCCCCCGTTTCTTATTGTTTGAAATGAACCCGGACGGTCCATGACCAGCTCGTCCGGGTTTTTCTCATAATAAGGGCAATACTAAATGGCTTGTACCACATAGTAGATTACCTCCAGATTTGAGGGCAGGACCTTTGCCCAAAGGTCGAAGCGGCCATCCCTCCGATGCACCGGCTGGCTCGGCGCTTCCTGCTTTAGCCTTCAAATCGCATGAAGCTGTCGCTTTTCATTTACGTTTGGATATTGCGACCCGCAGGAAACGCAGGGTTGAGTGAACGCAATCGGTCAATACGGATCATGGAAGGCGGGCTGGATTTGATCTTCGGACGCTTGGAAACAACGGGAAAACTGCTATATTACGTCTGGAGTGGGGGAACGAGCTTTCGCCCGCCCCCCGTTCGTTATGTGAAGAATTGGACCCGGAGCGTGACTTGCCAGCCAGTCCGGGTCCTTTTCAACATAAGGGTGATGCTAAACGGAAATCTCCGCATAGTTCACCTCCAGATTTGAGGGCAGGGCTTTGCCCAAAGGTCGAAGCGGCCACCCCTTCGATGCACCGGCTGGCTCGGTGCTTCCTGCTTTAGCCCTCAAATCCCATGATGCTGTCGCTTTTCATTTACGGTTGGAACGATGCGACCCGCAAGAAACGCAGGGTTGAACCAGACTGCGCGACATCTGAAATTGTCGTGGCGCACCACTTGATTGGGGTCCGTTCAAGCGCCCCACATCTGCACGATCCGCAGGGATTCGACCGCAAAACTTCGATCAAGAGGTGAGACATATAGTCATATTTGGCTAACATATTGAATTTCACCACGAAAATTACCCTTGAGAGTCTCGGCCATGCGCCTTGACTAGCGTGGACCGTAACAATATGTTGCGCGCGACTTCGAAGCGGGGGTGAAGCCTCGCATTCAGCGTGTAAAGGACATGCCATTGGCCACGGGTAAGGATCCCGATAAGTCAGGTTCTGTCGGTAGCACGCCGGGTGCCGGGAAGATGCTGACTTCGGAGGAACTGGAGAGCCGTCGCCGTGCTCTGGGGGCAAAACTTGCTTCTAGAGGTGCAGCGCGAAAATCCGGTTCAGACGACAAGGGGACGGAAACCGCCTCCGGTGTCGCGCAGGCCATGAAGCTGTCGAGCGAGTTTATCGCCGGCGTTCTGGTTGGTGCGGGGTTGGGCTGGTTAGCTGACCGATTTTTGGGTACTTCACCTTGGGGGCTTATCATTCTGCTCCTCCTTGGTTTTTGTGCTGGAACGCTGAATATCCTGCGCTCTGCGGGACGTGTGGCGGAAAACCGTGGTCTGCAGTCCATCAAGGATGCCGAGCGCGACAAACCGGAATAGCCTTGCGGGCTGATGCTTGCGGGAATGATGCGAGAGAGACGAGGTTACAGTGTCCAACGATCCGATTCATCAATTCCATATCACCAAGTGGATTCCCATTGATCTGGGTGGAATTGATCTATCCTTCACCAATTCGTCTGCCTTCATGGTTGCAACGGTTGGCGTTGCATCGGCATTTCTTTATCTGACCTCCTCCAATCGCGGTCTCATTCCAACCCGCCTGCAATCCATTTCGGAAATGGCCTATGAGTTCGTCGCCTCGACCTTGCGCGAATCGGCAGGCAACGCCGGAATGAAGTTCTTCCCGTTCGTTTTCTCGCTGTTCATGTTCGTGCTCGTTGCCAATATGCTCGGCATGTTTCCTTATTTCTTCACAGTCACCAGCCAGATCATCGTCACCTTTGCGCTTGCTCTTCTGGTGATTGGCACCGTGCTTGCCTATGGTTTTGCCAAGCATGGCTTCAAGTTTCTCGGCGTGTTCATTCCGTCCGGCGTACCCGCGCCGCTGCTTTTGCTGGTGGTGCCGATCGAGATCATCTCGTTCCTTTCCCGTCCGATCAGCCTTTCGGTTCGTCTCTTCGCCAACATGCTTGCTGGCCACATTACGCTGAAAGTGTTTGCTGGTTTCGTCGCTTCCTTGAGCGCTCTCGGTGCGCTCGGTATAGGCGGAGCCGTGCTGCCGCTCGCGATGACAGTGGCGCTGACCGGCCTCGAATTTTTGGTGGCTTTCCTTCAGGCCTACGTCTTCACCGTGCTCACCTGCATGTATCTGAATGACGCAGTCCATCCCGGCGGTCACTAAAAAAGACTTCACCGGCGGAGTTCCGCCAAACGMAATCTATCAATGATGAATCGATCTAAAAGGAGTTTAATATGGATCCGGTAGCAGCAAAGTACATCGGTGCAGGTCTTGCCTGTTTTGGTATGGCCGGAACGGCCCTCGGCCTCGGCAATATTTTCGGCAGCTATCTCTCCGGTGCGTTGCGCAATCCATCAGCAGCTGATGGCCAGTTCGGCCGTCTGGTATTCGGCTTTGCCGTTACCGAAGCTTTGGGCATCTTCTCGCTGCTCATCGCTCTTCTGCTTCTCTTCGCTGTTTAATCTGAACGGCTTGTTACTGGCTGCGCCCGGCGCGGCCAGTTTCTTATCTGCAGCAAACCATGTTTGCTGATTTGGGAAACGCCCGACTTCAAGGGGATTTTATATGTTTGTGTCTTCGGCGAACGCCGCATCCACAACGGAAACAGTCGCTCAGACCGACACGCATGGTACACCCGAACCGGCTGTACCGGGCGCGACGCCTGACGCCCACGCAGCAGAGACGCACACTGAAACCGGTGTGCCGCATCAGCAAGGTGTTTTCCCGCCCTTCGACTCCAGCCATTTTGCATCGCAGATTCTCTGGCTGGCAGTGACATTTGCCGCATTTTACCTGTTCCTGTCCCGGGTGGTTCTGCCACGCATCGGCGGTATCATCGAAACCCGTCGTGATCGCATCGCGACCGATCTCGATCAGGCTGCTCGCATGAAGCAGGACTCGGATGACGCCTTTGCTGCCTATGAGCAGGAGCTCGCCGACGCCAAGAAGAAGGCCGGTGGCATTGCTCAGACCGCCCGTGATGAAGCCAAGGCAAAAGCCGACGCCGAACAGGCGGACATTTCGGCTGCTCTCGAGAAAAAATTGAGCGACGCCGAAGCCAGCATTGCCGCCATCAAGGACAAGGCGATGAAGGAAGTCGGTACGATTGCGGAAGATACTGCAAGCGAGATCGTCAAGAAGATCCTCGGCGGCAGCATCGACAAGGCAAGCATATCCGCCGCGGTCAAAGCTGTTCGGGGCTGAGGAGAATYACAATGGAATTCGACGCAACATTCTATGCCTTGGTCGGTCTCGTCATCTTCCTGGCGCTGATGATCTATCTCAAGGTTCCGGCAGTCGTTAACAAATCGCTCGACGGTCGCGCTGATAAAATTCGCGACGAGCTTGAAGAAGCCCGCCGCCTGCGGGAGGAAGCGCAATCCCTGCTCGCGGAGTTCCAGCGCAAGCGCAAGGAAGCCGAAAAGGAAGCGGGCGAGATCGTCGCCGCTGCCG
>NZ_JBFUMG010000008.1:0-32609 GCF_054049495.1 Phyllobacterium sp. P5_D12
GAATTGATAAGGGACGGCTCAACGTTGAAAGGGCATTCATGCACGACGATGAAGAAGACGACAACATCATGCATTACACCACGCCAATGTGGTGCCATTTGCTCATCTTCGGCTTTGCTGTCTCGATCGCCGTCGGTATCTGCCAACTCTGCTCATAACGTTCTGCCAGCAGGTAAATGAACGAGGCCCGACCCTCATAATCCAGGGGGACAAGGCCGAGCCGGGCCTCGATGCCCGCAAGGGCATGGCTGAAACCGTGAAGCCTTAAAGCCGTCTAGCGATGTTTGCGCTGTGTCTGAAACGCCAGGATCAGGACGACAGCGACGGCGAGCAGAATAGAAAGATCACGCATAACCGTAACCTCCAAATGCGAATTGACCGCGCGTCGAACCCGCGCAGGCCATTTTGTCCGATGATCATTTCCGGCTGGTTCATCTGAAGTCCAGCCAGCAACGAGCCCCCTTGCGGAGACATTCGCAGATTAGCCGGAACGACATATGAAATCGATTGGAGGTTTGGTCCGGAAATATCAAAATCTTATAAAGACCTGTGGTCTTGCTGGCCGAATAGCAGATTTACCTGTCACCCCACAGCAACCGGAGAAGCGTGGCGTTTTCCCTCGTGATACTCGCTCCACGCCTGCCGGAGGATTTGTACCGAAGATGTAAGGAAGATACCTGCCATCAGCGCTGCAACCGCCAGGTCGGGCCATGCGGTCGATGTGCCCCACACTCCAAAAGCCGCAGCCATAACCACAACGTTGCCGATCGCGTCATTGCGAGAGCAGAGCCAGACAGATCGAACATTCGCGTCGCCATCTTTATAAGGCCGCAGCAGGAGAACGGAGCCAAGGTTTGCAGCCAGCGCCAAGAAACCGATCACACCCATCACCTCGGCGCTCGGTAGTCCGAGGACAAAGACTTGATAGACGGTCGAACCAAAGACCCAGACAGCCATGACGGAAAGCGAGAGACCCTTGAACAGGGCGGCTGTCGCTCGGGTGCGCAGGCTTGCCCCGATCACGGCAAGGCTCAATCCGTAGGTGACGGTGTCCGCCAGGAAGTCCAAAGCATCCGCCTTGAGCGCCTGCGAACCCGCCAGCTGACCAGCTACCATCTCCGTCAGGAACATCGCTCCGTTGATGGCGATCACAGTCCAGAGTATCCGTTTGTAGCGCGGGTCTACGCCGTCAAAGATTGGCACTCCATCGGAACAGCAAGTATCTTCAACCTTGTGGAGAGCGGCTGCCTTGTCCGCTGGAAAGACCAACGGCGCCGGGGCGCAAGAAGTGCTCGTTTCGTGGTTACAGCAATGTTCAGCCATGCAGTGCCTCCTTTAATGTTGGCACCCTAGTCCCTATAGTGACTAGAGGTTCAAGAGGTTTTTTTCATGGATTTTTCGATTGGCGAACTCGCGCGGCGCACACAGGTAAAGGTGCCAACCATACGTTACTATGAACAGATTGGCCTCTTGCCACCGCCGCCTCGCACCGAAGGGCAGCAAAGGCGCTACGACAAGAAGAGTATAGCGCGACCTGCCTTTATCAGGCATGCGCGTGAGCTCGGCTTCAACATCGAGGCAATCCGTGCGCTTCTCTCGCTGCAGGACAATCCGGATCAATCTTGCAGCGTTGCCGACAAGATTGCATCAGCGCGCCTCGCTGAAGTCGCGGAACGCATTGCCAGCCTCGGCGCCCTGCGAACGGAATTGCAACGGATGCTCGAGGAATGCGCCTGTGGCCGAGTCGCTGAATGCCGCGTGATCGAAACCTTGGCCAATAGCAGCCATCGGCATGGTCGCTTGGCTGAGAACTGATCACATGGTGATTGTCCATAATGGCAGACGCAGTTGCGTACGCGGCGATGCGTCTAGCCCATGCTGCGGAACCGTCTATATAGGTGAGCCATGTTGACGATTCTCGTTTATGCTGGCGCCGCAGTCGCGGAAATCGCCGGTTGCTTCTCCTTCTGGGCGTGGCTCAGGCTCGACAAGTCGGCGCTTTGGATCATACCCGGCATGGCCTCACTGGCGCTGTTTGCGTACCTGCTTACTTTCGTTGACACCGCCGCAGCGGGGCGCGCTTATGCGGCTTATGGCGGGGTCTACATCGTCGCCTCGATCTTGTGGCTGTGGCTCGTCGAAAACAGCAAGCCTGATCGATGGGACGTGACAGGGGCGGTTATCTGCCTCGTGGGTGCCGCTGTTATTCTGCTTCCGACGAGAGCCTAGCCCGTAGTCAGGACATCGAGGAGCTGCCCGATGGCTTTCCGGACATGCTGTCGCATAAAGAGTGATGTTCTAATTGAGATTGCCGCCGGAAGGTGATCCTATTCCGGCTAGCTGAGTCCTCGACCTCCTGTCCCATTTAGAGCCCGAGCGAACCATGGCAATTTCAGATGCGATCTACCGTCCATTCGAAAATTTGATCCGGCCACTAGATATTCCTTACCGGCCGCTGCCCTCCAAGGGGCCGGTAGCCGTCCTTCTGCACTTCATTTCGATGTTTCGTGGCGTGCTCATCGCGCTCGCGCTTTCGTCCATGGCGATGGAGGCCATCAACTTGACCATCGTGTGGGGGCTTTCGGTCATCGTCGATGGCGTATCGCAGAAGGGTGCATCCGCCTTCTTGCACAGCGAATGGCCACTCCTGACTTTTCTGGGGCTCCTGATCTTTCCGGCCATGCCAGTCGCCTCGTTCCTTCTAAACACACTCAAATCGCATACACTCGGCATAGGCATGCCGGCTGCCATCCAGTGGCAGGGACACAAGGCGGTGGAGCGGCAGGATCTCGCCTTTTTCCATGATCTCCACGCCGGACAGGTCGCCTCGCGCCTATCGCAGGTGGCGTCCGCTGTCCAGCAGCAGATCATCGCCGCCTTCCAGTCCATTCCGCGCTTCGTCCTGCAACTGGTCGGCTCAGTGATCCTGCTGTCGAGCCTGTCTTGGCAGCTCGCCTTGCCAGTCGTGATCTGGATCGCGCTCAATGTGGCGCTCACCGTAAAGATGGCGCCAATCTTTGCCGAGCGTTCCCGCCGCACCGCCAAGCAGCGCAGTTTGGTGGCCGGCGCCATCACCGATCTCTACACCAACATGCAGATGATCAAGCAGTTCGCGGCCGAAGACAGCGAAGCCGGCGCTATCAGACGCATCATCCGAAAAGCCATACAGACGCAGCACGGGGAACAACGCATCTACCGCACCTCGGAACTGATTGTCGTGGTCCTCAACACGGTGCTCTGGCTGGTGATGCTGTCGATCGGTTTTTCAGGCCTCGTCAACGCTTTCCTTACGGTCGGCGAGTTTGTCGGCGCGGTCTACATCCTCCAGCGGCTCTCTACGCAGATCTTCACCTTCCTGCAGATGGGCCAGCAGATATTTCAGGCGATCGGGACGATCAAGGATGCGATGCCCGTGATGACGACGCCGCCCACCATCACAGATCGGGCTGACGCGGCTAGCCTCACGGTCAACAGCGGCGAAATTCGTTTCCAAGACGTCTGCTTCGCGTACAGGTCCGGGAAGCCTGTCGTCGATAATCTGTCATTGACGGTTCGGCCCAGCGAGAAGGTGGGGCTGGTCGGCCTTTCCGGGGCCGGCAAGACTACGCTGGCGAGTCTGCTGCTGCGCTTTTATGATATCGGGGATGGTGCGATCCTCATCGACGGGCAGGACATCCGCGATATCACGCAGGCAAGCCTTCGCCGCAACATTGGGGTCATTGCGCAGGACGTTGCACTGCTGCACCGTTCGGTCGGCGACAATATCCGTTACGGCAGACCGATGGCGACGCAGGACGACATCGAATGGGCGGCGAAGACGGCAAAGGCCGACGTGTTCATCACCGATCTTGCGGACGTTGAGGGCCGCAAGGGCTATGACGCCTTCGTTGGCGATCGCGGCATCAAGCTCTCCGGCGGCCAGCGCCAGCGTATCGCCATTGCGCGCGTCCTGTTAAAGGACGCGCCCATCCTCGTGCTAGACGAGGCGACTTCCGCCCTCGACAGCGAATCTGAGGCCGCCATCCAGGAAAAGCTCAACCTCGTAATGGAGGGAAAGACGGTGATTGCCATCGCACACCGCCTTTCGACCATTGCCATGATGGACCGGATAGTCGTGCTCGATCAGGGCCGTATCGTGGAAGAAGGCAGCCCGAACGACCTGGTCGAAAAGGACGGTTTGTTTGCCCGCCTTTGGAAACGCCAGACAGGCGGCTTTATTCCTGAGAAAATCAGCTAGCTATCCTTTCGTCACGAAATTCCCGATTTACGCGCCACTTCTTATCCTGATTTTTGCAACGTCACATAATAGAGACTTTCGCAACCGCCGTGATAACCCGCTTATTGCGCGAAGCGGACATGCCCTCACAATCCGGAAGGCAGCGGAGGGTGGCGCAGATCTACGGACGTCCCGGAGGCTGATCCTGCGGAAACTTGTCGTCATGGACGACTGCTACGGCTTGGTCGAGGTTGTTTCTCACCTCGAAACCGATCCAGTGACCGTCCATCAGATGTGTTTGCCTCGCACAGGCGAGGAAATATTTTCCGGCCTGCAGAGCAACAAAGTTGAGTTGTCTTCGCTCATTGTATTTGATTCCCTCTGGCGGATCGGTATGCGCCCCCCAGATCGCATCCTTGGCCGTCAGCTTCACCGGCATTTCTGACTTAGCATAGACCCTGGTCACCATCAGGCTATGCGGGAAAGACAAGGAGCCATTGATGAACGTGATCTCTACCGACCAATCCGCCGGGACGATAATCGTAAGATTGCCGCCCCAGTATCCGTTGAAGTCTATAATGTCTGTCCGGATATTGTCCCTGCGATACCGTTCGACCTGATTCCAATCGGCAACGATCTCTATCGCCACGGTCTTGGCTGCGGGTACGTTCTTGATCCAGCTTGGGACGAAAGGCTCCGCCGCCAGTGAAATTCCAGGCAACAGTCCCAAAACGATGAAGGCAAGAAAGGCAATATGGGCACGGCACTCCATTGCAGAGCTCCTCCCGAGCACTGTGTAGGCCAATGAACGAAAGTACTCTCAAATGAAGCGCCACACCAGCAAATGCATGGTGGGTATAACGTCGGAAGATTCTAACGCAGAGTTAGAAGCCAGCCGTCCTCGGATTGATCTTATGCCCTGAGTTCAAAGAGTTCGGTCTGGCCGGTTCGTCCCTTGACGCTGACAATCTCGATCGGGACGAGATTAAACATTTTGCCAACCGCATCGCGGACTGCGCCGCTGACGAGGATCGACGTTCCATACTGCCGGTTGAGCCCCTCGAGACGCGAGGCGATGTTCACAGTGTCTCCAATGGGCGTGTATTGCCGACGTGTCTCTGCACCCACGCTGCCCACCACAGCCGGTCCGGTGTGCAGGCCAAAGCGCGTGATGAGCTCCGGCCGACCGTCCGCGCAATTGGCGGCATTCATGGCGTCGATCGCAGCCTTCATCGCCAAGGCGCAGTGGCAAGCATGTTCGACATGCCGATCATCGAGAACGGGAGCGTTCCACATAGCCAGAACGGAGTCTCCTATATACTGCACGATCGTTCCGCCGTGACGTTCGATAATCTCGTTGAGTGCTTCAAAATAGCTTGAGAGCAGAGCGACGACTTCTTCCGGTGAGCGCTGCTCGGAAATGGTGGTGAAGTCTTGTATGTCGGTGAAGAGGACCGTGATGTCTTGCCGTGCTGCCGAGCCGACAGCCGATTGACCTGCAATGACGATCCTGCGCACAAGCTCCCGCGGCACGTAAAGCGAGAACGTCTTGATGGCAGTGCGTGCCGAACTCAGTGCTTTTGCCAGCGCATTGACCTCGGATATGAAGGAATGTGCGGTACGGCTTTCGCCGAATTCGAGTTMACCTATGTGCCTTGCTTCGTCGGCGAGCGCATAGAGTGATCTACTGATCAGCCGGGATATGATGAGCGCCGCCACCACGCCTGTGGCAAGGAAAGCCGCGGCGATCGCCAGGTTGCGCTTCAGCGTGCGCTCGACGGACGCCACAAGTTCATCGAGTGGTGCCGATATCACCACCGTATAACCGCCGACCAGCCCGGAGATGTCCTCGCTGAAGAACTGCGCCAGGTATTCACGCCCGTTTACTGGAAAACGGACCACATCGCCAGTTGCCGGACCATCGCCCGAGCCGAGTAGCGTTGCGATTGCCGGAATGGCAGGATCGGCTTTTGCGAGGTCGGCAATTGAAACCTCCCGTCCTCGCCGAAGCTGCCCGCGGATTTCATTCATGACAGTCTTGTCGGAGTGGACGAGCACACGACCTTGCCGGTCAAAGACATAGCCACGTGCCTCATTCGAAAGTGTGCTGACATCGACAACGTCCCCAAGGGTAAGCAGAAGCACGTCCGCTCCGAACACGACGCGATTGCCTTCCCCCGTGGGCATCGCCAATGTTATCGTCATGGAGTTGGTGGCCGCCGAGACATAGGGTCCGACCGAGACTGCCTTGCCCTTGTCGACAGCTGTAACGTACCACGGCCGAATACGCGGGTCGAACATGTCATCGCGATCTGCGCGTCGATAGAGCTGGCGCGCATCCTTGTCGTAAAACGTCCAGGTCGTATTGGTCGCTCCGCCGACCTGGGTGATCACGCGAACGGCAAATGCAGTTTCCTCGGAGGCGTCCAGGTTGGTGCGCCATTCCGGATTTGCTGTCACGTCGACAGCCTGCACGAAGCTACCGTCGGGATAGCCTGCATAGACGCTATCGATACGGAAAGTCGACTGCAGGACTTTGAGCAGGAAGTCGTGCTTTGCCTTTAGATCTTGTGGCGGTGCGGTAAGCATCTCCGGAACGACAGAGGCGGTCACCACTCCAGCATAACCGCTGTTGAAGACGTTGCGGTAATCCTCGATCGCGCGAAGCCCGAGTTGGCCCATCTCGGCTTTACCGGCCGACAGAGCCGTAAACTTGCCCTGCGCGTAGGTCATCCATATGAGCGGTAGCGAAATGCAGGCTAACAGCCCGAGGATTACGACACTCAGATGCAGCCGCAAGGGCACTGCCCACACCGAGAGGGCACCTTTCTTCTTGTTACCCCTAATCTGCATCGCGTAACGCCCCCCGGCCTGAGCACGGAACGCCTCTGCGGGGGCGAGAGCCGGGCGAGAAGGTAAATACCATTGCCGGCCGAAAAAGAACATCGCCCGACGCTGGATACAATGAATCAACTGTCATGTCCGCTGACCGATAGTAAAGCGGAGGTCGTCAAGTTCATGGCGTCTGGATTTATGAGTACACGCTCTAATTAATTTTAGTGAGGCGACGATTTATTGAGGAGAAATAGTGGTTTCCGCACAATACATAGAAACGAATCGGGGACCAGTGATATGCGGAATCGCGACATTGAACCTTTGGAACTTCGGGACTTCCTCGTCATGGCTGTGTTATTGGCAGCCGTCTTGTTTGTGTTGTGGGGAACAGTTCTGACGATCGGCAATACCCGGCATAATTTCGAGGTTCAGCCGGTCGTTGCGCACTAGCGCACAGCGGTGACAACGTGGGCACTTATTTTGCCCTCGATGGCGCCGCTGCCAAACCGTTGCGCCAAGGCCTGTGCCACATGTTCTGTGACGGCCTCGAGACCGGATGGCGAGCGAGCTTCGATCTCGTTTCGCAGCGGCGTTCCCTGGCAAAGGGCGATCGCGGCAGCGTGCGCTGAATCTGCACGGCTGGTCTTTTCGAGCGTTTCTATGGCGATCGACCTGAAACCTGCGGCCGACAGTTCGTCGCGGATCGCCTTCTGATCCCAATAACCGTGCGGTGTTCTTGCCATGAAACGAGGCGGGTCATCCGGAAAAATTTCTTCCAGCGCGCTAGTCACGACCTGAGTGAAATCACTGGTGTCGAGCCTGTCCCAAACATTGAAAAAATAGTGTCCACCGGGCTTCAGGACGCGGTAAGCTTCCTTATGTCCCTGGACCTTGTCCGGGTAGAACATGACACCGAATTGACACGCTACGGCGTCGAACATCTGCGGCTCGAAGGGAAGCGCGAGGGCGTCCGCTTGCTGCCAGACGATGCGACCATCTTCGGGCTGCCTCGAACTTGCACGATCAAGCATCGGTTGGTTGAGATCCGACGCGACGATCCGTGTTTCTGCGTTGAGCCGGGAAGCCATGGCCCGCGTCAGGACACCGGTGCCGGCTGCGATCTCCAGCACGTTTTGCGGCTTGAACCTGGCCACCCGGTCGGCGAGATCCTGCGCATAGGGCTCGAAGATCATCGGCACAATGAGCCGGTCATAAATTTCCGGAATTGCCCCCGCGAAGATTTTGTCTGTCGCTACCATAGGCTGCCTCCCGCCGTTCTACACCGCTGGGTAGTATATGCTTCTCGAAGCCACTGCGGAAGCGACGCTTTGGATGAGCTGACGGCAGAAAATTGGCCGGACAGAAACGGCGATCTCTGTCCGGCCAAGTGCCACGAAACTAGTTGGCCGCATTCACCAGATCGTCCCAGCTCTTCACCTTGTCCTGCCCGTCCAGAAACGGCATGACGGCCTCTGCCAGCTCTGGCGCAAAGAAAATGTCGTAGTGCGTGCGGTTGGGGATGATGGCGAGGCGGTTCTGCGACATGGTCTCACGCATCCAGCCGGCGTCTCTGAGGCCGCCGCCAAGCAGCTGGTAGAATTTGATTTCATGTTCGGGGCGGTACATGTCGCTGTCGGCGAACACCAGCATCACCGGCATCTTCAGTTTCGCGACATCGGCGGAATAATCGTAGGGCTTGCGCATGAAATCACCCATCGCGCCAAGGAGCCGGGGGAAGTCCTCGGGCTTCGGAGCAACGGCGACATAGGATTTGTACATGGGCGAGTCCTTCATCATGTCGGCCATGCCCGGACTCACGGCCGCCTGCATCTTGATCATTTCGGGATAGAACCCGTCCTGCGCATAGCCTGCGGACACCAGCGCAACGCGATCGACCATTTCGGGGTGCTGCACGGCCAGCCGGAACGCCACGCCGCCGCCGAACGAATAACCAAGAACGTCGGCCTTGTCGTAGCCAAGTGACTTCAGGATCGCCGCCATGTCGTCACCCATCGCTTCAAGGCTCATCGGCCGATTGCCGAGCTCTGTGCGGCCATGGCCCTGCAAGTCGACGGCGATAACCTGCCGACCCTTCGTGAGGCGGGGCATGATCGGCTGGAACATATCGGTGGAGCCAAGCCCCCCATGCAGCAGGAGCAGCGGTGTGCCGGCCCCTTCTCCCTGTATTTCATAATAGTAGTTGATGCCGCCAGCTTCGACGTGCCCGCTTTTTACCGCGGCTGCGGCGTGAGCCGACGTGACGGTCAATGCAACCGCCGCAACAGCAATAAGGCTTGAAAGAATTTTCATGTTCGTCTCCTCGACAATGGGAACTCAGAGCGGAGAACATCCAAATGGAACCGTTCTGCCGGCGGGAATTCGTGGACAAGGTCAAGAGGTTTGGCGAGACCCATGCCTTTCCATCGGGCGATGCTAAAGCCCGAWGGATTTGGCCCGAATTCACCCGGCCCTTCGGGTTTCCGGCTGGCGGCCAACCACTTTGTCAGGCAGCTTCGTCCGATGGAAAAGCATCGRCCTCGCCACCTTCCGCGTGGATTGYCTCGCCATCCGWGAAACAGAACTGGCTCCATTTGAATGTTCTCCGCTCTATGTGGGCCAATGCAGTTAAGACGAACAGCAACCAGAGCACCCGACAGCCTTCCGAAAATTATTTCAGGCTGGCGAGTTGCTTTCTGGTTCTGGTAGCAGAAACGTGTCTTGACCCCTCGCCGGACGCCTACCATGTTCGATGCAGCCTGGACGCTCAGGACAGACCAACTCAAGCCAGCACGCCCCACGTGCGCAGCCAGATGCGGGACACGAACATGATCACCTTCAAACTTAACGGACAAGAACGGACTTTCGACGGGGATCCCGAGACCCCGTTGCTTTGGGTCATTCGCGATTTCGAGAAACTCACCGGCACGAAATATGGATGCGGCATTGCTCAGTGCGGCGCCTGCACCGTTCACATGGACGGCACGACGCGCCGCAGTTGCATCACGCCGATATCAACGGTCGAAGGATCGGACATCATCACGATCGAAGGCATCGAAGGCAAGGAGGCCGACGCCATCCACAAAGCCTGGGTTGCGATCGACGTGCCGCAATGCGGGTACTGTCAGTCCGGACAGATCATGTCCGCCGTAGCGCTTCTGCAAACGACGCCGAAACCGACCGATGATGATATCGACGGCGCGATGGCAGGCAATATCTGTCGATGCGCCACCTACCACCGTATCCGGCAGGCGATCCATAACGCCGCCGACACAATGGAGGGTTGAGCCATGACCATTCACAACATCACGGCCACTCGTCGCTCGTTCCTCGCAGGCGCCGGGCTCGTTATCGGCTTCACGCTCGCGCCAAAAGTGTTTTCCGCACAGGCACTCGAAGGTGTCCCGGCTGGCGGCGTGGAAACGCTTTCGCCGATGAACGCCTTCGTCAAGATCGGCGCCGATGATACGGTTACCGTGCTGTCGAAGCATATCGAATTTGGCCAGGGTCCGTTCACCGGGCTGGCAACAATCGTCGCTGAAGAGCTCGATGCGGACTGGAGCCAGATGCGCGCCGTGCATTCGCCGGCGGACGACAAGGTCTATGCAAACCTTGCCTTTGGGCTTCAAGGCACGGGCGGCTCCACCTCCATTGCCAATTCCTACGAGCAGCTTCGCAAGGCGGGCGCGACGGCGCGGGCCATGCTGGTATCCGCTGCGGCGGCCGAATGGAACGTTCCGGCAAGCGAGATCACGGTTTCGAAAGGCCGCATCAAGCACGACGCTTCCGGTAAGGAAAGCGGCTTCGGCGCGCTGGCTGCCAAGGCAGCGACGCAGAACCCGCCTGCCGAACCCACGCTGAAAGACCCGAAGGATTTCGTGCTTATCGGCCAGGAGCTTCCGAAGCTCGATACGCTGAGCAAGACCAATGGCACTGTCGTTTATACGCTCGATATAACTGCCGAGAACATGCTCTATGCGGTCGTCGAGCATCCCGCGCATTTCGGTGCGACGGTCAAATCCTTTGACGACAGCGAGGCGCGCAAGGTGCCCGGCGTCGTCGATGTCAAACAGGTACCTCAGGGCGTCGCTGTCTATGCCGACAACACCTTTGCTGCACTGAAGGGCCGCGCGGCCCTGAAGGTCGAATGGGATCTCTCGAAGGCCGAAACCCGGTCGAGTGATCAATTGACCGCGGACTACACCAAGATGTTCGCAGAAGCGGGCATTCAGGCAACGCACAATGGCGATGTCGACAAGGCATTCGGCGACCAGGGCGTGCAATCGCTCGAAGCAACGATCGTTTTTCCGTTCCTCGCGCATGCCCCCATGGAGCCGCTCGATGYGGTGTTCATCAAGCGAGCCGATGGATCGGTCGATGTCTATAACGGTGCACAATTCCCCGGCATGGACCAGAAAACCGCTGCAAAGGTCTTGAACCTCGATCCTGCGAAAGTCCGGCTGAACACGCAGATCACCGGCGGCAGCTTCGGCCGCAAGGCACAGTTCGGCTCGCCCTATATGCAGGAAGCCGCTGCGGTTTTCGGCGCTACCGATGGCACGCGTCCGATGAAGCACATGTGGACGCGCGAGGACGACATTCGCGGCGGCTATTACCGTCCGATGTATGTGCACAAGATGCGCGGGGCGATGGATGCCGATGGCCAGATCGTCGGCTGGGACCAGACAATCGTCGGTCAGTCGATCATGGGCAAGGCTGACCTCGATTCCACGTCGGTCGAAGGCGCGTCGGATCTGCCGTATACGATCCCGAACCTGCGCGTCATCGCGCACAATACCAAGCTGGAGATACCGCCGCTCTGGTGGCGCTCGGTCGGGCATACGCATACAGGCTTCGCGGTCGAAACCTTCGTCGATGAATTGCTGCAGAAGGTCGGCAAGGATCCGGTCGAGGGCCGACTGGCGCTTTTGAGCAAAGAGCCCCGTCATACGGGAACGCTCAAGAAGGTCGCCGAAATGGCCAATTGGGGTTCGCCAGTGCCTGATGGGCGCCAGCGCGGTGTTGCGATCGTCAAGAGCTTCGACACTTATGTCGCGCAGATCGTCGAGATTTCGCTCGGCGAGGACGGCGCGCCCCGCGTGCACAAGGTATGGTGTGCCGTCGATTGCGGCGTTGCGGTCAACCCCAACGTCATCGCGGCGCAGATGGAAGGCGGCATAGGCTACGGTCTCGGCGCGGTCCTGTTCGATGCGATCACGCTTGGAGATGGCGGCAAGATCGTCCAATCCAACTTCCACGACTACCGGTCATTACGCATCAACGAGATGCCGGCAATCGAAGTCGCGATCATCCCGTCGACCGAAAAACCGACCGGTGTCGGCGAACCGGGTGTCCCACCTGTCGGCCCCGCGGTTGCCAATGCATGGCGGCGACTGACCAATAATCCCGTCCGGCAGCTGCCGATCGTCAACGTGCTTTCGGCTTGAGGGGACAAAGGATGAAACGCAACATCGCTTACATCTCGCTCGCRGTGTGTCTTGCGGTCAATGGCGGGCTTGCCGTCTCGAGTATTTCGCGCGCCCAGGACAAGCCGGTCGTGGCAAAAGAGGAGCTCAAGCCCGCATCGTCGTTCCAATCGATCGCCGATGAAAAGCAGCGATCGGTTGCGCTTTTCGAGGAGGCCGGCAAGGTCATCGAGCATCCGCGCTGCGTCAATTGCCATCCGGCGAGTGATAGGCCGCTGCAGGATATTTCCATGCATCCGCACCAGCCCCCGGTGTCGCGCGGTGAAGGCGGCATGGGCATGCCCGGAATGCAGTGCAACACCTGCCACGGGCCGGAGAATGTAAAAGTCATCGGCCAAGCCGAGACGATCAAGAGCATTCCGGGCAATCCGAACTGGCATCTGGCGCCTATCGAAATGGCCTGGGAGGGCAAGTCTCTCGGCGCCATCTGCAACCAGATCAAGGATCCGCAGCGCAATGGCGGCAAGAACCTGGACGAGATCGTCGAGCACATGGCGCATGACGATCTCGTGGGCTGGGGCTGGCATCCGGGCGACGGCAGGGAGCCGGTACCCGGAACGCAGGAAGCCTTCGGCGAACTGATCAAAGCCTGGGTCGCGACTGGCGCCGCCTGCCCTTCATAAGGCGTCAGCTTCTGCTGGCGATCTCGGCTCCCAGGCGCAATGTTTCGCGTATCAACAGGTCGAGATCGCCTTGGCGGGTGCGATGATTGTTGATTGCGACACGCAGGCAATGCTCGCCATGAACAGTCGTGTCCGAAATGGAAGCCGTCCCTTCCTCCTGCAATCTCAGCATGATCTCGGTGTTGAGTGCCTTGAGGCGTTCGCCGGAAAACCCTTCAGGACGATAGCGATAGCAGACAATGTTGATGTTGGTGGTTGCAACCAGTTCGAGAAGCGGTTCGGCTTCAACCAGACTATTCAGGTAGTGGCCCTGCCGGATGTTCTGGTCGATAAGTCGCCCGAATTTTTGAACGCCATGTTCCTTCAGCGACATCCAGACTTTCAAMGCGCGGAATCCGCGTGAGGTCTGCAAGCCGTATTCGTGCAGCCAATTGGCGGATGCGAGACCGCGCGACGTCATCTCCAGATATTCCGGCGTCACTGCAAATGTCTCGCGGTGCGCAGCCGCATCGCGGACCAGCGCACAGCCGACTTCGAAGGGCGCATGCAGCCATTTATGCGGATCGAGCGCAACGGAATCCGCGCGCTCTATGCCGGCAACGCGCCACCTGTTTTCGGGCGCGATGGCGATGAGCGCTCCAATGCAACCATCGACATGGAACCAGAGCCCCTCCTCCGCTGCCAACGCCGCCAAACCTTGCAGATCATCGAAGGCGCCGGTGTTGACGGTGCCTGCCGTTCCGATCACGCAGGCGGGCTGAAATCCCGCGGCACGATCTTCCGCGATTGCCGCGCGCAATGCGGAAAGGTCAATGCGCAACTCATCGTCGGTGCCGATACGCCGGAGCGCGCGGTTCCCGAGGCCGAGCGCCTCCATCGCCTTGCGGTGGCAACTGTGGATTTGGTCGGAACCATAGAAACGCAAGGGCTTTTCGATCGCAGCGACGCCCTGCTCGCGCACGTCGATACCAGCCTTGGCGTTTCGCGCCACAGTCAGGCCGATGATATTGGCCATCGAGCCACCGCTGACCAGCGTGCCGCTGGCCGAGGCTGGCAAGCCCAGCATCTCCTTGCACCAGTTGACGACCTGTTGATCCATCAAAGCGGCGGCATGATTGCCGCCGCCAAGGTTAGAGCCCTGAATGGCCGCCAGAAAATCACCTAGTGCCCCGGTGAAGTTGCTCGTGCCCATATACCACGACCAGAAACGCGGGTGGATATTTCCCATGGGATAGGACATGACCGTATCGGCCACCTCGCGGTAGACGTCAGCAAGCGGTGCCGGTGACTGCGGCAAGGGAGCGTCGAAGGAAGCCCTGACGTCCCCTGGCATGTCCTGCCAGACCGGACGCTCGCGAACATTGCGCAGGTAACCGACCGCATCGTCGATGACCTGATGCGACAGCGTCTGCACGCCCGCCCAGTCTTCCGGATCGAGCGTTTCTTCGGCGTTCCTTGCTACCGGCTTGAGCGATGTGTCCATTTCACACCTCCGGTCATTCGGCAGCGAACTGGTAGCCGGGGGTCGAGCGCGAAAGCGCCGTTTCCTCTTCATCCATTTCGGCTTCGATCCCTTCGAAGAGCGGCGTTGTCATGTAACGTTCGCCCGTATCGGGAAGCATGCACAGGATCACCGAACCAGCAGGCGCCGTTTCGGCGATGAGATGCGCCACGGCAAAGGTCGCACCGCCGGAAATGCCGGTGAAAATGCCCTCTTTTTGCGCAAGCGCCCGGGCCCATTTGATGCCTTCCGGTCCGGGAATTGGCACGACCTGATCATAGAAGCTGTCATCGATGGCTTCCTGCAACACATATGGAATGAAATCCGGCGTCCAACCCTGGATAGGATGTGGTTCGAAGGCCGGATGACTGCCGGCCGGCGCGTTGCCCGGGCCGCGTTCCTGTGCCTTGCCGCTACCGAGCAGTTGGGCATTGGCCGGTTCGCTCAGAACGATCCGTGTTTCCGGCCGTTCGCGGCGCAAGACACGGCCAACGCCAGCGACAGTACCGCCGGTTCCATAGCCGGTCACGAAATAATCGAGCCGCGATCCGGCAAAATCATTGATGATCTCGCGGGCGGTCGTTGCTTCATGGATATCGGCATTGGCTTCCGTTTCGAATTGACGGGCGAGGAACCAGCCGTTCATCTCCGCAAGTTCCACGGCTTTTTGGTACATGCCAAAGCCCTTCTGCGCGCGGGGGGTCAGCACGACCTTGGCTCCCAGCATGCGCATGAGCTTGCGCCGCTCGATGGAAAAACTGTCCGCCATGGTCACGACCAGCGGGTAGCCTTTCTGCGCGCAGACCATGGCAAGGCCTATCCCGGTATTGCCGCTGGTGGCCTCCACTACGGTCTGACCCGGTTTCAGGGTGCCGTTGCGCTCGGCCTCTTCGATGATGTTGAGCGCCAGCCTGTCCTTGACCGACGAAGCCGGATTGAAGAACTCGGCCTTCACATAGATTTTGGCATGATCAGGAGCGAGATTGTTGATCCTGATTACCGGCGTATCGCCGACCGTGTCGAGAATGCTGTCGAAGAGGCGCCCGCGCCCGTTCGTCGTTCTGATTGTCGCTTGCGTTGTCATGATCCTTTTCCCCTATGGTTTTTTGCGCAAATTGCGCCAGCTGCACCCGGCACGTACGGCGCCGGATGCAACTTTTCGATTTCCATGATAGAACAAAAACGTGGGGGCATCGTGGGAACAAGCGTGGAAACGCACGTGGAATCTGCATTGGTAGCGTTGACCGGCCATGCTGCCGGCGTATGCGTGCGGATGCTTGGTCCCCTGACAATGATCCACAACGGGGTGCCGCTGGAACTTCCCGCGTCGCGCAAGGTGCGCGCTCTTTTCGCCTATCTGGCACTGACACCGCACGCGGTCGGACGCAGCCGCCTCTGCGACCTGTTGTGGGATGTGCCCAACGATCCGCGGGGCGAACTGCGCTGGAGTCTCAGCAAGCTGCGCGGTGTTCTCAATGAACCGGGCCACCAAAGAATTGAAACCACCGACGACACGATCCGGCTCGATCTCAGTGGCTGTTTCGTCGATGCCCTTCATATTGCCTCGGCTGCGGAAGAAGGGATCGAGACACTCGACCTACCGCGGTTGCGCGAACTTTCCCGGCACTTCGCCGGTGATTTTCTTGAAGGGCTGGAGATAGATCGCAGCCCGCATTTCAATCATTGGCTGATCGCCCAACGGCGCCGGTTCCGCTCCTGCCACGCTGCCGTGCTTGAACATCTGGCTAAGAACCTGCCGGCAGATTCGGACGAAATCTCATCCATCCTGAACGCATGGGTCGGGCTCGCGCCATTCGACAAGCGCGCGCATCTCGCGTTGCTGGCAACGCTTGCGGAGCGCGGGCAGATAGTGGAATGCGAAGAACACCTTGCAACGGCGGCGCGGTTGTTTGACTCCGAAGGACTGGACTTCACGCCGGTACGGGAGGCATGGCCCGCAATCAAGAACGGGCGACAGGCCACAACTGCAGGACACATCTACATTCCCGCCGCGCCGCGCATCGATTTGATTTCACCAACGACCCCGATTGCCGGTGCGGACCATCACGCGTCACTTGCGGTGATGCCCTTTGTGCTGGAGACAAACACGGAGCTTATACGGGGCGGGCTCGCAGACGGCCTGACCCACGACATCATCACCCGCCTCGCCCGGCTGAAAAGCTTTTTTGTGATCGCGCGCGGTTCGGTTTTTGCCCTTGCAGAGCGAAATATCGGCCCCGAGGATGCCGGCCGTCGCCTGAACGTGGATTACGTCGCCAGCGGCAGCGTGCGATATCTGCAAAACCGCATTCTCGTGCGGGCGGAGCTTGTCGAGGTGCGAACCGCGCGCATCGTCTGGGGCGAGGTTTTCGATCACAAACTTGATGACACATTCCTTGTTCTTGACGAGATCGGCAACAGGATCGTTTCGGCAATCTCCAGCGAAATCGAGCTGGTCGAGCGCAACCGCGCGATCCTCAAATCGCCAAGCTCGTTGAATGCCTGGGAGGCCTATCATCGCGGCCTCTGGCACATGTACAGGTTCACGCGGCAGGAGAACGAGCTTGCGCAACACTTTTTCGGGGTGGCTGTGCGGCTCGATCCGACCTTTGCCAGAGCGCATGCGGGACTGTCATTCACCCATTGGCAGAACGCCTTTCAACGGTGGGGCGATTACGCGAAAGAAAGTGACCAGGCATACGCTGCGGCTGGCCAAAGCCTTATCGTCGACGATAACAATCCAGCTGCGCACTGGGCCATGGGCCGGGCCCTGTGGCTGCGGCATCGGCAGGATGAATCGCTCGTCGAACTTGAAAGAGCCGTAGAACTCAGCCCGAACTTTGCGCTCGGCCATTACGCGCTGTCGTTCGTCCAGTCCCAGTCCGGCGATCCTACAGCGGCGATTGGATCGTCCGACCATTCACGACACTTGAGCCCGGTCGATCCGCTGCTGTTCGGTATGCTGGGTGCGCGCGCCATGGCCCATGTTCGTCTCGGTCAATTCGAGGAAGCGGCGGAATGGGCACTGAGAGCAGCCGCGCGGCCCAACGCTCACGCCATCATTCTCTCCATAGCCGCGCACTGCCTGGCACTGGCAGGGCGGATCGACGAAGCGAAGGCCTTCGCAGCTTCCATACGCAAGACGCTACCCCAGTACTGCGTCGATGATTTTCTTGCGACGTTCCAGTTCACGCCCGACACCGAGGCTGTGTTCAGGCAGGGCGCCAAACGTATCGGATTGGCCTAGACAGGCCGAAATTCACGCCCTGCCATGACTTGAATTTCAACATGCCGTCCTTCAGGGTAGGACATGAGCCGATTCACGAAATGTCTCGCCCTGATTGTAGTAGCGTGGGTCGGTACGGCACTTTTGCCGGAGGTATCGAGGGCAGAAGACAAAGCCCAGCCAAGCGATTTCGGTTTTCCCGTACCCAACCCTGAGCCAGAGTTGCCACAAGGCGTAGACGCCTTCGATCCGCCTACCTTCGCTGTAAGTCAGTCCGCACCCGCTATCGCCGAAATATCGAGAACTGCGGACCACGACGAAATCGTCTCGATGACTGGCGTCGAGCTGGATGGAGCAACCAGCTTCGACGTCTTTTCCCAAGCGCCGTCTGGACAGGAAGGGTCGGTTATTTCGATCCGGCCACTGCGTGCAGACGACACCGCTGCGACAGTCCTGTTACCCGAGTCCCTCCCCGCGTGGTCGATGTATCTGATCCGGCCGAAACGCGATGAGGCGGGCGGCAAGGCTTTCGCGATCAACCGAACTGAAAGCTGGTGGCTCGGGCCCGACAATGCCGTTCCAGAAGCAACGATTTCTGTCTATGGGCGCAATCTGGCGAAGTCCAACGGCACATCAGCATCGTTCATCTACATCAAGCCCGCCAACGGTGCCGGGCAGTATGTGACACCGGTTTCAGTCAATCCCTTCAAGGTCGACTTCAAGGTGCCGAACCTTGCGGCCGGTTCCTATGAGGTATGGATTCACAATGGCCATGGCGGCCGTTTCGGCTGGAGCGGTCCGTTGAACCTGGCCATCGCCGATCAATCTCCATGGGCCCGGCAAGACCAGAAGATGATCGACGTAAGGAGTTTTGGCGCAAAGGGCGATGGTGTGGCCGATGATACCGCCGCTATCGAGGCGGCATTGGCAGCGGCGGCAAGCGTTGCGCCCGCCACCATACACTTTCCGGCCGGAACCTATCTCATCGATTCGGTGCTCAGAGCGCCGGATAACGTGCACTGGCTTGGCGACGGTATGGATGTGACCGAGATCAGACTCGGCAAAAAGGTTTCCGGCAGCATGATTGTCGATGCGAACCGCAATGCCCAGTTCGAAAAACTGACGCTCAATGCCAATGGCAATACCGGTTCTACCCCGCTGCTATGGATACCCGGCGTCGAGAACCTGCGCCTGCAAGCCATGCGGCTGAAAGCCTGGGGCGCACCTGCACTTGAAGCGCACGACGCATCGGGCCTTTACATCGACAACTCGGAGCTGATCGAGAACGGATCATTCTACGGCAACAGCCGGCAGATATTCATGACCAACAATCGCTTTCGCATGACTGGTTACGGGGAGTCCGTGGTTGCGCTTTGGGGCGGACGCGAGTTTTCGATGGTGGGTAACGATCTAGCCAACGCTGACGAGAACCGCGACGACGGACACGGCATCGGCCGGTTCTTTGTTGCCCAAGGCCACGCCGGCAGCATGGAAAACATGTATTGGGGTGACAATGTCTCGCACCAGGCCGCCCCGCATAATTGCAACAAGGTCGACTGCAACAAGGGTGAACAAATATGTTTCGAGATGGTCGGCAGCGATCTGAAAGACGGCTTCAAGGCGGCGACGGCGAACACGGTCAGCTTCTCGTCGCTCGCGGCCTCTGACAAGGCCGGAGGCCAGGATCTGGTTATCGTCGGTGGCAGAGGTGCAGGCCAGCATCGACGTATCGTCTCTGTGAACGACAATACCGCGACCTTGGACAAAGACTGGAACGTCGTGCCAGACAGTTCGAGCCGGTTCGCCCTTGCGGCAGCGGCTTCACAGGTGGCCATCTACAACAACACTTTTCAGGGCCGCCCAAGCTATTTCAAGCATGATTCCGACTCCACCGCCGTCCTGCTCTACGGCAATGTCTATGACGCAGTTGTCGACCGGAACAATATCTCGCAAATGCGCCATGGCATGATGACTGTCGCCTTGAGCTCGGCCAACGGCCTCAGCCCGTACTTCCTGCAATATTCCAATAACACGGTCAGCGACAGCAATAGCGGGCTTTATGTCGGCACGACCTTTACCGATTCAGGGGTTGCGGGTGTCTGGGGCGGTCTTGGCAATGTCTACCGCAAGAACACCTTCAACAGGCTCGCGCATATCGGCGTCGAATTTGAATCCTGGGGGTACAACGGGGCCGACTACAACGGAACAGTTTTTGAAGGAAACCAGTTCACCAATCTCAAATTCGGCTTCATCGACGCTTTTCAACTCATGTGGACCTACACCGGAAGCTTCAAGGCGCCGCCGCTCTACAGTTCACGCAAATACAACACGATCCTCTACAAGAACGTCTTCGAACGAGGAGCGGCATTGGGCAAGGGCAGCGTCGGATTCAAGACACTGCAACCGAAGAACACATGGCTGAACATCGGTTCGACATGGACGGGCTTCGAGTCGGGCAACAAGGGCCCGGCCAGCAAGTAAATCAGGCGAGGATCAGCCCGGGCAAACGTCCCAGAAACCGGTCGTCCTGGCGGCGTTGGTGYAATACCAGCAATAACCGGAACGGGGCGGCGATCCTGCAATGGCGACCGCTGAGGCACCTGCAACGAAGCCGATCGCGGCGCCTGCCGCAATCGCTCCGCCTGGCCGCCAATAACGACGCGGATTGACGACAACGACCCCGCGCCGGACCGGCGGACGGACGACGGCGCCTCTGCGAACTGTCGACACTGCGGCACATCCACGTGGACCGCAGCCAGCAACCGTTCGCCGGGCGGCGTCCGCAGGCGATACCATCATCGGCCCGGTCACCATCATCAGCACCGCAAGCGTCATCGGCGCGTGTCCTAGAAATCCTGAAAGCTTCATCGGGTCCCCCTCGTTAGCTCGAATTTTAGCTGTGCCTGATAACGTCAAACGATCAAGGCCGCAGCACATAACAGGAAGCGCCCATATTCCACCGGTAGCAAGCTGATCATATTGTTGAGGGAGAGCACAGTCCCGATCCACTTTGCATGGCGCGGCGACTTGTTTGAGTTATGCTACACGGACACATCAAACTTTGCGGGGAACAATGAAACTAGGTTTTGTAGGAACGGGTGCCATTACCGAGGCCGTTATCACTGGCTTGATGAAATCGAGGTCCGATATCGAGGCTATCGTCGTCTCCCCTCGCAGTCAGGACGTTGCAGCGCGATTGGCGGAAATGTTTCCGAGCGTGCGCGTGGGTCGTGACAATCAGGATGTCGTGGAGAGCGCCGACATCGTATTTCTTGCCGTAAGGCCGCAAATCGCCGAGGAAGTGGTAAAAGAGCTCAAATTTCGCGAGCACCAGCAGGTGGTGAGCCTTATTGCCGCTGTCCCGATCGAGTCGCTTACCAGTTGGATCGGTGTGCCCGTAACCATTACCAGGACGATTCCCCTGCCATTTGTCGCTGAATTGCGTGGAGCAACGGCAATCTATCCGCCCAACGATCAGATTGCTGACTTGTTCTCTTCGCTTGGCGCTTCAGTGCCGGCAGAAGACCTCAAGCAATACAACCTTTTTAGCGCGGCGAGCTCGCTGATGGCCACATATTTCGGCTTGCTGGAAACAAGCGCCCGCTGGCTCGAAGCCGAGGGCATGCCCTATGATCAGGCGAGTATTTTTTTAAAACGGCTGTTTGGCGGTCTGTCCCATGCAACGGACTCATCTAACGAACAATCGTTCGAGGCGATGGCTTCTAAATTTTCGACAAAGGGCGGTCTGAATGAGCAGGTCTTCGCGGAGTTCAAGGAAAATGGTGGAACGAAGGCGTTGACGCTTGCCCTCGACTCCGTGCTCAAGCGTATCGAACAGAAGTGATTTAGCGGGCACGGCAATGCGATCTCGCTTGCCGTGTTGCCATCAGAAACGTGTCATGAGCGTCCAAGCCATCCCGGCCACAGCGCAGCCGATGAGCGTAAAGATGACGGATACTCGAAATCGAAACAATGCGAGTACAGCGGCGGTAGTCAAAAGCAGCKACGCAACATTTATCGACCGGAAGACTGGAATATCGAGCGAGAACCATCCAACACTGAAGGTTTCAACGTTTGCAAACAGCACGTGCAGACCGAACCAGATTGCCAGGTTTAAAATGACGCCGACAACTGCAGCAGTGATTGCGGACATCGCACCTGTCAGCGCTTTGTTGCCGCGCAAGCTCTCGACGAACGGTGCGCCAAGGAATATCCACAGAAAGCATGGGATGAACGTCACCCATGTCGTCAGCACCGCTCCGAAGGTTGCTGCAACCATTGGATTTAGGGAACCCGGAGCGCGAAAGGCACCCATGAAGCCAACGAACTGGACAACCATGATCAGCGGTCCCGGTGTCGTCTCGGCCATCCCCAAGCCATCGAGCATCTCGCCTGGCTTGAGCCAACCATAGTGCTGGACCGCCTCCTGCGCGACGTATGCAAGCACGGCATAGGCTCCGCCGAACGTTACCAATGCCATCTGACTGAAGAAGATCGCGATCTTGGAAAAGACGCTGTCGAAGCCGAGAATGACGACGATAAGTGCGACAGGTATTAGCCAAAGTGCCAGCAAGATACTTGAGACCTTCAGCGACCAAACAAGGTTGGGCCGCGCGTGACGCGGGGTGATTTCGCCAAGTGCCGAATGTCTGTCTTCCAGCACTGCACTTGCTCCGGACTTATGGCCCCCACCGATCTGAAACAACGGTGATCCGATCCGTCCGCCCATGTAGCCGATCGCACCCGCCATCAAGATAATCATTGGAAACGGGACATGAAGGAAGAAGATCCCCACAAAGGCGCACGCCGCAATTGCGACCATAGCTTTGTTCTTCAGCGCCCTCCCGCCGATCCGAAACACTGCTTGAAAAACCACCGCTAGCACTGCAGCCTTTAGCCCGAAGAACAATCCTTCAATAACATCGACGCTGCCGAAGGCGACATAGATGTAGCTGAGGCCAAGGATTGCGAGGAAGCCGGGCAAGACGAACAGGATACCGGCGACAAGGCCTCCAGCCGTCCTGTGCAAAAGCCATCCGATGTAGATTGCAAGCTGTTGTGCTTCCGGACCCGGCAAAAGCATGCAGTAATTCAACGCATGTAGAAACCGATGCTCTCCGATCCACCGCTTCTCGTCGACGATGATCCGATGCATAACCGCGATCTGACCGGCAGGACCGCCAAAACTCAGAGCGGCGACCCTTGCCCAGACCTTCACGGCATCCGAGAAGGAGATGCCGTGTTCATGTTCTTGCTCATCTGAGATTGCGCTGGACTTGCCGATGGTATCCGTCATCACACTGTCCGCTTCGTGGACGGCCAATTGTGTTTCTCGTCGGTCGCATCGCGGCTCCAGCGATAGAAGGCGTCGTAGAGCCCGAGACCAGCATTCAGCTGCTCGTGGTCATCCGCGAACATCCGCGACAGTCCAAGGGATGCTGCCAGCAGCCCAGGAGCTTCAGGGGCAAGATCAAGTCGCGCTGTATCGGCCCCTCTGACGATGGTCGCCAATCGCAGCAAGGGCTCTGACGACAAGCCGAATTCTTCGACCATCACATCGAAGGTGCACCGTTCATCGCGATGGCTCCAGAAAACGCCTTCAATGTCATATGGGGCTGCGTTGAAGCGGTCTGCCACGGCCTCGACGTCAGTGGGGGGAACGAACAGAAAGACAGCATCCCTATCAACGAAGCGCTTGATCAGCCATGGACAAGCGATGCGATCGATCTTCGGTCGCGCTCGTGTCACCCAGACTGTACGGCCGGCGCTATCGCGAGCCGGTAACTTCGAAACCGGAATCGCCTGGAAGCCGGATGCAAGCCACGCTTCGATCCCGCCCTCAAGAACATTGGCGTCGACCCCCGCCTGGCGAAGCCATGCCGCCACGCCGTGACTTAGCTTTCGTCCCCGTTGGCAGATCACGATAACCGCATGACCTGCCACATGGCTGAGCCATTCTTGAACGTCACCATGGCCGTGCCTTATTGAGGCGGGGATCAGGCGTGGATCAGCGTCAAAGTCCTCATTGGTGCGGACGTCGACAAGGATGGGGCAGCCTGGGGTGCCAACCAAACGATAGAGTTTTTCAGAAGAAATTTCGAGAAGTGAAGTCATGACGCGTCCTCCGTTGTTGTTTGGACGCGATACTTCGGCTGACGCCTTGTGGGGTGATCGCAACCCCATAGCTCAACATAATGTCATGTGGCTTGGCCGTGTCAAGTACGCCGAGCCCTAGCGATAGTCCTCTGCGGCGCTTAAGATTGTTCCCAACCGGACGGCACGGCTGCCGGGACGGTCAGACTAAATGGAGGCACAATGCGCATAGGACTTGTTCAAGGAGTACCAGCGGCACTGATGGCCGCAACCTTGTTCGGCATTGGGACACCTTTGGCGAAGCTGCTGCTGTCGTCAGTCAGCCCCTGGATGCTTGCCGGACTCTTGTATCTAGGCTCTGGCCTGGGTCTGACGCTATATCGTCGGTTCACGAAGTCTCCAGCTGTCCATCTACCTCGTCACGAGTTGGCATGGTTCATTGGCGCTGTCACTGCTGGCGGGATTGTTGGACCAGTTCTGCTCATGGTTGGATTGGTCGGAATACCCGCATCGGGTGCTTCACTGCTATTGAATGCCGAAGCTGTCTTCACAGCCCTCCTCGCATGGTTCGTCTTCAAAGAGAATTTCGACCGGCGTATCGCGCTCGGTATGATCGCAATTATGGCCGGAGTGCTGATCTTGAGCTGGCCAAGCGAAGCCCATTTCGAGGGGTTCTGGTCGGCCTGTGCGATCCTGGCAGCGTGTCTTGCTTGGGGCATCGACAACAACTTGACCCGTAAAGTGTCCTTGTCTGACGCCTCGTGGATCGCGTCGGTGAAAGGCCTTGTCGCGGGTTCGGTGAACCTCGGACTAGCCTTGTTGTTGGGTTCTCATTTGCCGCCTCTGCCCAATCTGATGGGTGCACTCATACTTGGGTTCGTCGCCTACGGAATAAGTCTGGCTCTGTTTGTGGTGGCGCTACGGCACTTGGGGACTGCTCGAACAGGTGCGTATTTCTCAGTTGCTCCTTTCATTGGTGCAGTGCTTGCACTGGCGATGGGCGAGCCACTGACACCTTCGCTCATTTTTGCTGGCACCCTGATGGCAATAGGCATTTGGCTCCATCTCACGGAACAACACGAACACGATCACTTCCATGCCGAACTCGAGCACAAGCATGAGCACGTTCATGATCTTCACCATCAGCATGATCACCCGTACCCAGTCGCCGCAGGTGTCAGCCATAGCCATCTCCACAGACATCCTGCCTTGCGACACGCGCACTCGCATTTCCCGGATGCGCACCATCAACATCAACACAAGTCGTGACGCAGTCGGATTGGGGCAGATGCCCGGCGCCAACCTTGACCCCATGCGTGATTCATAAGAAAGTCGGGCGACAACTTCTACGGAGAGGACACAGCATGGCCATCTCACGCAAGGAAGAGCTGCGCGCACTGAACGCAGAAGAGCGTATTCTGGTGGAGAAGTCTCACCATCCCGCGTTGCAGGAAATGAATGATGCTGACCTGTCCAACCTGGTGAAGCTTGCACGTCAACAGCGTGACAAGGCGCAAACGGAGTCTAATCGCCGCCGCCGCGAAATGCGCGGCAAGGCCGCCCCGAAGGGCAGTGCGGCTTCGGCCCGGGATGATGGATCTCAGCTGAAAGTCGCCGTTCTCGCGATGACTATGCGTAGGCTGAACACTGAAGTGGAGCGACGTCGCCGCCTGGCAGCCAGCATCACACTGATCGAAAACGCACGCAATGTGTTGGCGTTGAAGCAGCAGGCGCCGACAAAAGGCAATGAATTCAACACGCGGTATGCACATCAAGGCATGCGTGCGAATCCTAACACCAAGGCAAACAGTCTTATCCGGCCAATGGAACGCGGTCGGCAGCGCGCGGCTGCGCAGGTAGCACAGGCCAAGCGCGACGCACGCTAACCGCGTGCAGGAGCAATGCGATGTCTCTCAAATCCCTACTTGTTTTGGCTATCTTTGGGTTACTGCTCGCTGGTTGCCTGCACAATGATGGCAAGCCATTTGAACCGTATCATCCACCGTGGGCGGAGAAATAGTACATCCTGCCGCAAATCACCGGAGGTTCGAGCCTTCGCACATTGGCCTTAAGGTTCCGCGCGCCGGCGCGTAAACCATCGGATACTGCCGAGGACAGCCATCGCAAGCAATGGCCAAGCGGCCCAGAAAGTGCCCTGCCAGGAAAGCAGATTGATGCTGATGAGGGCAAAGCCAATTATCGCGAGGGCGGCCAGAACGTGATCAACCTGTCGGGCGGTGCGCATCCATGAGAGTGCGGCCACGATTGCCAAAGCGAGGATTGGCCACGGCGCCCAGAAATCGCCGTCCCACGACAGCAGGTTGATGGCGAGAATACCGGCTGAGACTACGCCCAATACTCCGTAGTTGCGCCATTTTGGTACCACGCCGGAACCAGTGTTGCGGGTGTTGGTGAGTTCAACGGTCTTTTCATCGGACGCGCCCTTGGCCGGAAAGGGCTCCTGTTGTGCAGAACGGGCACTATCTTCCCCGATCCTGACGGCATAGCTGAGCACGCCACCTTCAATGTTCTTGACCGGTAGCTGTCCCAAGCATTCGAAACCCACCGCAACCTTGTTGCGCACGTGGTCGTACACCGTGTTGGATATGACGATGCCGCCAGCCGATGCAGATGCTTGCAGGCGTGCAGCCACGTTCACACCATCGCCGTAGATGTCGTCACCTTCGGCGATTACATCGCCAAGGTTGATACCGATACGAAACAACATGCGCGTGTCGTCGGGGCGGTCGGCGTTGTAGCCCGCAAGCTCATTCTGCACATCGAGCGCTGCGCGCACCGCCTCGACCACGCTCACGAATTCAGCGATCAGTCCATCGCCCCAGGTGTTGACGACCCTGCCACCATGGATTTCGATCAACCGGGACATTGCATCGCGGTATTTTTTCAGGGTGTCGAGGGTTCCTTCCTCATCAGTACGCATCAAGCGCGTATAATCCTGAACATCCGCGGAGAAGATCGTCGTCAGCTTGCGGCGCGTTCCGGTCATGGCGTTGTACTCTCCCAGCTCGATACCCGCAGGGGCCGCAAAGACACCCGTAGTCGTACGGACATTAACGGCTGGAGCCGGATGTGGGAAGAGTTAGGTCGTGAACCCATAAATCTGATGGAAATGGTATGAGGCGCCCCGTGCGCAGGACTTGCCGTCGTGTCGAGCCTCTGCGGCGATGATTGTACCCGCGCCCTCCCCGTGTCGCTCACGGACGAACCCGGATGACCGTCTTCCCCGCGCGCCGTTCGGTCGCGTTGAAGGTGGCGACGGCATCGTCGAGGGTCGCGACGTTGCCGATGTTCGTCCGCAGTCGTCCGTCCCGCACTCGCTGGACGATCTCGCTCAGTTGGGCACGATCGGACTCGACAACGAAGTCGATCGCCAGGCCGTCCGCGGGCCGCGCTTCGGCCGGCCCGACGATGGTCACCAGTGTTCCTCCGGCTCGAATCAGGCCTGCGGACCGCTTCTGGATGTCACCGCCGATCACATCGAACACCAGATCGACTCCGCCAACGTCTTCCAGTGCGTCATTCTCGAGGTCGACGAACTCGTTCGCGCCGAAGTCGAGCGCCTTCTGACGGTCGGCGGCGCGCCCGGTGCCGATTACGTAGGCGCCGGCCTCACGCGCGAGCTGAGTCACCATCGAACCAACGGCGCCTGCCGCGCCGTGCGCGAGTACGCTCTGTCCCGCCTGGAGGCGGCCGTGCTGGAACAACCCTTGCCATGCGGTCAGCCCCGAGATTGGCAGGCTCGCGCCGATCGTGAAGTCGACGTCGCCGGGCAGCGGCGCGAGGTTGCATGCCTCGATCGCCAGATACTCGGCCAAGGTGCCGTCGCGATACCAGTCCGCGAGGCCGAACACGCGCTGTCCTACCGACAGTCCCGTCGTGCCGTAGCCGAGGGCGGTGACCACTCCAGCCAGTTCGTGGCCAGGGATCGACGGTGTCCGGTTACGGTCGCGCCGATCGGTCCAGGTCGAAGGCCACGCCAGCTCAGTCGGAACGAATCCCGACGCATGAATCCGAACGACGACGTCGTTTATTGCTGCGTGCGGTTCGGGACGTTCCACCAGCTTCATCCCGGCCGTTCCTGCAGCCTCGTCCGTCACGACGATTGCCTTCATGATAATTTTCTCCTCGGCTATTTGTCGCTTTGGTGGAAATGTTGTTACTCGGTTCCAGTTGATGTCAATCCGCTTCCGTCTATGCTGGAGGCGACACTGCCTTGAAGACCATTGTTCTGGAAACGCAACCTTGTGGCCCTTGGACACGGCGTACGGCATCGTGGGAGACGCACCCACAATTTTAAGCCACATTATTCTCTGGATGCAACCGTAGGCGCTGGATCAGAGCCGCACCACCGCCTTGATCAGTCCGGTCCTGTCCTGGGCGAGTTCGGGCAGGCGCTGCGGCATGTCGGCCAGCGGCAGGATCACCGAGCAGAGGGCATCCGTGGAGATCTTGCCCTCACGGATGGCCGCCATGACGGTTTCGAAATCTGACTGGACGGCATTGCGGCTGCCGATGATGCGAGTTTCCCGCTTGTGGAATTCCGCGTCGTCAAAACGAATATGATCCTTCACGACGCTGACGAGCACATAGCTGCTTCCATGCGCGAGTAATGGAAAGCCTGCCTCTATGGCTACCGCAGTCCCCGTTGCATCGAAGACAGTGTCAAAGCCATCGGCGCAGTCGCCTTCAAGGATCCGCGACGTATCTTCATACGTGTTCTGAAAATCGAAACTCTCGCGCGCCAAAGCCAGCCGCTGAGAGCTCAAATCCAAAAGATGAACCTCCGCGCCTGCGAGCCGCGCGAAAAGCGCGGTCCCGATGCCGATCGGTCCGGCGCCCGTGACCAGCACCCGGTCGCCGGCGGCGAGTCCCGAACGGGCCACCGCATGGGCCCCGATCGCCAGGAATTCGACCATGGCCGCCTGGATTTCGTCGAGTCCTTCGGCGGCTATCAGGTTGCCTGCCGGAACTGCGACGCGCTGGCAGAGGCCGCCATCGCAATGAACGCCCAGCACCGCGATGTTCGAGCAGCAATTCGGTTTGCCGCGCAGGCAGGTCCGGCATTTGTTACAGGCGATATAGGGATTGATCACGACAAGGGTGCCCGCCTCGATGCCGTCTACAGGCGTGACCAGCCGGCCACTGAGTTCATGGCCGATCACGCGCGGATAGTTGAGATAGGGATGTTTGCCGGCATAGATGTGATAATCCGTTCCGCAAATGCCGACTGCCGTGATGTCGACAAAGGCCGAGCCTTCTGGCAAGTCTACGGGAAGAGGCCGTTCGATGAGTTCGAACCGTCCGGGTTCGACGCAGGTGCCGCATAACATTCGTCTTCCTTCCTCAATTCGAACTCAGGCCGGTTTGTGGTGTCCTGGCCGCATTGCGCGGCCGCCAGCCGTCGGGCATCTCGCCCTTGATGATCAGGCTCAGCACATCATCCTTGGTTACTTCCTCGATGGAGTAGCCGCCGACATTGCGTCCCCGGTTCATCACAACAATACGGTCGCAGAGGTCGAAAACGTCGTGCATGTCGTGGCTGATGAGAAAGATGCCGATACCTTCGCTCCGCAACTGCCTGATGAGATCGGCGACCATCGCTGTCTCGGCTGGTCCGAGCGCAGCCGTCGGCTCGTCCATGATGAGGATCTTCACCTTGAAATAGATGGCGCGGGCAATGGCAATGACCTGCCGCTGACCGCCGGACAATCGCGAAATCGGGTCGCTCAGATTCTTGAAGTTGGGGTTGAGCCGATGCAGCACCCGGCGCGCTTCCTCCATCATGTTCTTGTCGTCAAGATTGCCCCATCGCGTCTTCAGCTCGCGGCCGAGAAACAGATTGGACGGAGCATCGAGATGGTCGGCAAGGGCAAGCGTCTGGTAGATGGTCTCGACCCCCTGACGTCGCGCGTCCTGAGGTGATAGGAACCGGACATCCTCGTCCCCCATCCTGATCGTGCCGGCGTTCGGCGCCATGGCGCCGGAGAGAATCCGCATCAGACAGGATTTTCCCGCGCCATTATGGCCCAGGACTCCAACGACCTCTCCAGGAAAGAGGTCAATCGACACGTCTTCGACTGCGTGGACGCCGCCAAAGCTCTTCTGGATATTGATCATCTCGACCAGCGGCCGCGATCGTGTGACATGAGCATTCATGAGGTCTTCCTGAGGAAAGAGAAGGCAGAGGCCTGAGGCCCCTACCTTCTCGCGGCCGCCCGTTCAGTACAGAACGTTCTTGGCCTCGGGAGCGGCGATATTGTCCTTGGTGACGGCGACAACGCCCGTATCGATCTTCGGCTCAGCCGTTTTGCCGCCGACGATGTCGAGAATGGCCTTCACGCCGAGTTCGCCCATCTGATACGAACCCTGGACCATGGTCGCGACGAGCGTACCGTCCTTGACGAAGGCCTGCAGGTCTTCGTTGCCGTCAAAGCCGATGGCGACGACTTCGCCCGCCTTGCCGGCCTGGACGATCGCACGGCCCATGCCGACCGCGGTCGGCTCGTTGGCGCCGAAGATGCCTTTGAGATCCGGATTGGCGGCTAGCACGTCGGTCGTCTGATTGAGCGCCGTCGCCATCTGGGACTGCGAATAGTATGGCCCGACGATTTCCAGCTTGGAATTCGCCTTTAGATAGTCGACGAAGCAACCGACGCGACCGACTTCCGAGCCGACGCCCGCCACATAGGACATTACGGCTACCTTGCCTTCTTTCCCGACCTTGTCGATCATCATCGTTGCGGCAAGCTTGCCGGCGGCGCAGTTATCTGTCGAAAGGAAGGTCTGGAAGGTGCCCTTGCTCGCATCCGAGAGCGCGGAGTCGATGATTGCGACTGGGATACCGGCTTCGTTGGCCTTTTTGACGGCCGGAGCAAGCGCGTCCGGATCCGACGGTGCGAGCACGATGCCAATCACGCCGCGGTTGATGGCGTTTTCGACCATGCTGAGTTCGTCGGCAATCGCGGACTCCGCCGCCGGGCCGTTGAAGGTCATCGTGTGTTCACTCTGACCGGCGATCGCGGCAGAAGCGCCCTTGTTGACATTCTGCCAGAAGTTCGAGTTAGTCGTCTTGACGATCACCGCGATTTCTCCCGCCATGACGGTGGCGGGCGCGGCGATCATTGTGCTTGCCAGAAGCAGTGCTTTTAAGGTCTTCTTCATATTCTCCTCCTCTGATGAAAACAGTTTTGCCGGTTAACGGCGGCTTCTCAGCTGATCGACATAGACCGCCATGATGACGACGAAGCCGATGATGATCTGCTGGATGAAGGCTGAGACGCCGGCCATGTTCAGGCCGTTGCGCAAGACGCCGATGATGAAGGCGCCAATCATGGTTCCGGACACGGTGCCAACCCCGCCCATCAGCGACGCCCCGCCGATGACGGCCGCCGCGATCGCGTCGAGCTCGTACATGACGCCCTCATTGGGCTGGGCGGTAACCAGTCGGGACATCAAAACGATCCCGGCCAGTCCGGCGAGCGCGCCGGACATGACATAGGCGGCAAGTTTGGTTCGATCGACCTCGACACCCGAAAGCCGCGCGGCTTCCTCATTCGAACCAGTGGCATAGATGTGGCGGCCGATGGAGCGCCGGCGCAGCATGAAGCCGACAGCAACGGCAACGACGACAAGCAGGATCGCCGGATAGGGAATTCCCGGAAAAATGACCTTGGGCAGCCCATTCGAACCCACGCCGATCATTCGGAAAAGCGAACCGTTGCCCAGCTTGCCGAACGCCTCGCCTAGCTGCGAAATCGGAGCGGCGCCGGTGATCTGCAAGGCAGTGCCCCGGGCAATCAGCATCATGCCGAGCGTGGCGACAAATGGCGTGATGCGCATCTTCGTGACCACGATGCCATTGACGGCCCCACACAAAGCCCCGACCACGATTCCCATAGCCATGCCGAGCGGTACAGGAATTCCGGCCTTGACCGCGAGCCCAGCTACGGTTCCGGAAAGCGCCAGTACCGAACCCACGCTGAGATCGATACCTCCGGTCACGATCACCAGCGTCATTCCGATCCCGAGCAGGCCGATTACCGACGTCTGCAAGAGCACCGTCAGCCCGTTGCCGACGCTCAGGAAGGCTGCATTACCGAAGGAAAAAAATCCGACCAGCATGAAAAGCGTGAATAGCGCTGAAAGCTTATGCAGGGTGTCGGATGAAATTTTGACCCCAGCCAAAGGCACAGCAAGCCGATCCGCTTCAACTGACATGACGCCCCTCCCTGAGCGGTATAAAATAATTAAATGCAGAATGAAGGTCAAAATATCCACTGTCAATTGTTTTTAATTATTGTCGACACTTGCCCTTTGGTATATTGGGAGCAGAGACAGGAGGCTCTCGCGATGGCGCGGACGGACGAACGCTTCAGGGCAACTTTCAATGCGGTTCTCGAGGAGTGTTGCGCGTTGAAACCTGGTGATTTGCTGGCTTCGGAACTGGCGCTTGCCGCGCAATTCGACGTGAGCCGTACTGTGATCCGTTCAATCCTCGAGCGTTTGGATATGATCGGGGTAGTGCAATGGAGGGGACGCCAGAAAGCGCTCATCCGGACGCCCCGCCCAGACGAATGGCTGACGGTAAGTGCGAGCCAGGTTTCCCCAGAAG